>DAOUIB010000253.1:0-7812 GCA_034428275.1 Anaerolineae bacterium | reverse complement strand
ACTGGCAACCGCTTGTGGATTTTCTGGCGGCAGGAAACCTGGAACGCTGGTTTCGCGGCGATGGTCTGGACGCCCTTCGCGCGCAGTTCGCGCCGCTGGATTTACTGGCGCCCGTCGCGATGACGGTCTACGCCCTTGCCGCCCTGTGGGTGTTTTGGAAGGCCCTGCGCCCGCCGCAGCGGGCCCCGTGGCGCGTGCTGGCGCCCTGGTTGTTGCTGCCTCTCGCATTTCCCGCGGTGTCCTACGCTTCCTACGCCATTATTTATTACCTGCCGCTGTTGCCGGCCCCTTTCCTGGCGCTGGCCGCGGGCTGGTCTGCGCTGCGGCGCCGCTGGCGCGGGCCGGTCGCCGCGGCCCTGCTCCTCTACTGCGCCTTGAACGCCAACGCCGTGTTGCAAAGTGCGCAATTCGTGCGCGCGGGCGTGGCGCGGGATGACGCGGAGATCTGGGCCGTCGGCGGCGGCGCGCCCCTGTCTACGCAACTGGCGATCGCTGCGGCGGCGCAGGATGCCATCGATGAAGGCGTCGCGAATGAATTGATTGTGGCGCTGCGCCCCGTCTACGGCCTGGAGTACGAGCAGCTGGCCCACGCCATGCCCTTCCACGCCCGCAACGCTCCTACGCGCGTCCTGAACTTGAGCGAGCCGCATCTCGTCTACCCGGCGCAACCCGCCCTCCTGCTGCTGGACGCCAGGCAGACGTCGCTGCCGCCGGGCTACGGTGAGGCGGGAGAGTGGGCGCGCAGCACCCGTTACCGCCTCCATGCGCTGCCGGGCGGAGCGGCGCCCGCGCCGCAATATCCCCTGCCCGGGCAGCCGGGCTTCGCCAATGAGCTGCGCCTGCTCGGGCACGATGCGCCGGACTGCGGCGCCGGCCGTATACGCCTGCACTGGATTCCGGGCCCGGCCGGCGATACCCCGTTCCATTTCTTCAACCATTTGCTGGATGCGGACGGAAATCTGCTGGCCCAGCGCGATATCCCCGCCTGGGACTCCTCGCAATGGCGCGCCGGGGACGTCATCCTCTCGACGCTGGACTTCGGTCTGCCCTTCCATGACCTGCCTGCACAAAGCTGGCGCGTCGGCATGTACGAATATCCCTCGCTCGAGCCCGTGAACGCCCTCGATGCCGCGGGCCGTCCCTGGCAGTACGCCATCGATATCCCCCTGGCAGGGCTCTGCGCAGGTTAATGCGCGCATTGATGCCCGGACGATTGCGCCGCGCGCCCGCCGGGCGGGCAAGAGCTCTGGCGGGCAAGATCCGACCCGGGTCGCGGGGCTCGACCATCACCGGGCGCTTGCTGTACTATGTTTGAAGCCCGCGCCTGTACTGGCGCGCAAGTGCAAGCATGGATTCAGCTGTGAACGCCATAGAACTCCCCTGCGCCCTGGCGCTGGTCGGGATGCCGGGCGCCGGCAAGACGCTCTGCGCGGAGCATTTACGCCGTCGCGGTTTTCCCGGCTTTCGCTTCGGTCAGATCGTCGTCGACGAGGTCGAGCGCCGCGGCCTGCCCCGCACGCAGGAGAGCGAACGCATCGTGCGCGAGGACCTGCGCGCCCTGCAGGGACGGGAGGCCATCGCCCGGCTGGCCCTCCCCGTTCTGCGGCAGTTGTTGCAGACCTCGCCCCTCATTTTCATCGACGGCCTCTACAGCTTCTCCGAATACCAGTTGCTCAGGCGCGAACTGGACGCCAGTCTGCTGGTGGTCGCCATCGTCAGCGCGCGGCAGCGGCGCTACCGGCGCCTCGGCCAGCGTCCCCAACGTCCGCTGGACCCCGCGGCCGCCGAGGCGCGCGATCTGCGTGAGATCACCACGCTGGAGAAGGGTGGGCCAATCGCCATCGCCGACCACACCCTGCTCAACGACGGCACGCCCGCTGCCCTGACCGACGCGCTGGACTGTTTGTTACGGCATCCCGGACTGGAATCGCGTACAATCGCGCCAGATGGCGGCAAATCCGGCAAATGCGGGCTATGATACAATGCCGGTCTGAAAGTGAGCGGTCGCGGTAGCGATGTGAGTCGCCGCAGTGGTGCGAGCATGAACCCCAGCAATACGATGCAGGAATACCTGGCGGAAGCCTGGCGCCTGGCCCACTACCAGCAGGATGACCCCAATGTGTCCGGCGCCGCCCTCGCCGAGGTCCTGCAGGTCTCGGCGCCGGCGGTGACGCGCATGGTGCAACGCCTCAAGAAGGCCGGTTACCTGCATCCCGGTCGCGGCATTCAGTTGACCCCCGCCGGCGAACGCGTGGCCCTGCAAAACATCCGCCGTCACCGCCTGGTGGAGGTGTTTCTGGTCGACGTTATGTCGCTGGGCTGGCACGAGGTCCACGATTCGGCCGATGAACTTGGCGCGGTGGTCAGCGACGCCGTGCTGGACCGCATGGACCATCTTGCCGGCTATCCGCGTCGTTGTCCCCATGGCGAGCCGATCCCCAGCCGCGAAGGACACATGCCGCGCATCCGCGACCAGGCGCTCAACGAGGTCGAGACCGGCCGGCAGTTGCGCCTCAGCCGCGTACACAGCCATAACGGCCGCATGCTGCAATACCTCGAGAGCCAGGGGCTACGGCCCGGCGTGCGCCTGACGCTGGTATCGCGCGCGCCCTTCAGCGGGCCGCTGCACCTGCGCCTGGGTGAGCTCGACTGTTTCATCGGCCCCGAACTGGCGAGCGTGCTGCGCGTTTGCGCTGAAGACGAATTCGCCCTGGTGTGAAACGCCGGTGTGCAGCACGACAGCCCGCGATGTTCGCCGGCGTGGACATCGGGGGCACCTTCACCGACCTCGTGCTGGCTGAAAACGGCCGTCTGCGCATCCACAAACGGCCCAGCACGCCCGACAATCCTGCGGATGCCATGCTGGCGGGACTGGACGCCCTGGGGGTCGCGCCGGAGGCGCGCATTTCGCACGGCACCACCGTCGCCACCAACGCCATCCTTGAACGCAAGGGCGCCCGCACGGCGCTCATCACGACCCGCGGTTTTCGCGACCTGCTGTTCATCGGCCGCCAGAGCCGACCCCTTCTCTACGCCCTGCAGCCGACCTTGCCGCCGCCCCTGATTCCGCGCGAGCGTTGCCACGAGGTGCCCGAGCGGCTCGACCACCACGGCGCCGTGTTGCAGCCGCTGGACCTGGGGGCGTTGGACGCGGTCCTCGACACCCTTGTCGAACAGGAGGTCGAGTCGGTGGCGGTCTGCCTGCTCTACAGCTTCGTCAATCCGCAACATGAAGAGGCCATTCGCGCGCGTATTCTGGAACGTGGGCTGCTGCAGGCGCAGCAGATATCGCTCTCCAGCGAAGTGCTGCCGGAATTCAGGGAGTACGAGCGGGCCAGCACCGTGGCGCTGGAGGCCTGGGTGCGGCCGGTGATGAACCGCTATCTGCGTCGCCTGGAAGAAGCCCTGCCGGACCAGTCGCGACTGCTGGTGATGAAGTCCGACGGCGGCGTCAGCGCGGCCGACGAGGTGCGCGAGCAGGCGCTGCAGACCGCGCTGAGCGGGCCGGCGGCGGGCGTCATCGGCGCTTCCTGGGTCGCCCGCCTGGCCGGCCACGACGACATCATCACGCTGGACATGGGCGGCACCTCAACCGACGTGGCGCTCTGCCCGGGCGGGCCGGCGCGACGCGCGGACGCGGAAATCGACGGCATGCCGCTGCGGCTGCGGGTGCTGGATATCGAGACCATCGGCGCGGGCGGCGGTTCGCTGGTGCGCCTCGACAGCGGTGGCGCGCTGCGCGTGGGGCCGCAAAGCGCCGGCGCCGACCCCGGCCCCATGATCTACAATCGCGGCGGGCGGCAGCTCACCGTCAGTGACGCCAACGCCCTGCTGGGCCGCATCGACCCCGGCCACTTTCTCGGCGGCGGCATGCCTCTGGAACTGGAGGGGGCGCGCCGGGCGATGGCGGAGCTGGCGGCCGCCATGCAGCTGTCGCCGGAAGCGGCCGCGCGCGGCGTCATCGACGTGGCCGCCGCCAACATCGATCGCGCCCTGCGCCAGGTGTCCATCGCCCGCGGCCACGACCCGCGCGACTTCACCCTGATGGCCTTCGGCGGAGCCGGTCCGCTGCACGCCTGCGACGTCGCCGAACGCATGGAGATGCGCCGCATCCTCGTCCCGCGCTGGCCGGGCGTGCTCTGCGCCCTGGGTCTGCTGGTGGCGGACGTATTGCGCGAGAGCAGCCGGTCTGTGCTGGCGCTGGCCACGGCGGCTACGCTGCAGGACTTGCGCGCCGGCCTTGAGGAGATGACGCAGCGCGCCCGGTCCCGGCTGGCTCGCGAGGGCATCCCGGAGGCCGCCATGCGCTTCCAGGCCCTGCTCGACCTGCGTTACGCCGGCCAGTCCTACGAACTGACCCTGCCTTTCAGCGACGACCCGACGGCGGCCTTTCACGAGGCCCACCGACAGAAATACGGCCATGCCCTGCCGCGACGTGCGGTCGAGGTGGTCAACCTGCGCCTGCAGGCCATCGGCCTGGTCGACAAGCCGCTGCTGGAAGCGGAGCCCGAAGAAGCGGAGACGGCGGCCCCGCTGCTGCACGAGCGGGACGGCATCGCCCATTGCGAACGCGACAACCTGCTGCCCGGCATGCGCATTGAAGGGCCGGCGCTGCTCTTGCAACTGGACAGCACGGTGTGGGTCGCGCCCGCCTGGACGGCCAGGGTCGACCCCTGGCGCAATCTACTGCTGGAGCACAACGCCGATGACACCTGAAGCTGACACGATTTCCAGACAGGGGGAGGGTCTGCGGCGGCAATTGCTGCGGGCGCGCGAGCAGGTGCTGGAGGAGATTCGCGCCACCCCGCCGGCCATCCCCGCCTGCGACGCGCAATTCAACCATCTGCTGCAGCGGCGCGACGCCCTCGGTCGCGACCTGGGCCGTCTGGACGACATTCTCGCCGCCAGGACCAGCGCGGACGAGAAGGCCCGGCGTCTGGCGGCCTTTCGGCGCGACTCCGCGATGCTGCAACCCGAAGCGCAGGGCGCATGACGCGTCTGGCCCTGCTGGCCGACATTCACGGCAACCTGCCGGCGCTTGAGGCGGTGCTGGCGCGTATCGACGCCCAGGCCGTCGACCGGATCGTCGTCGCCGGCGACCTCATCAACTGGGGTCCCTTCTCGGCCGCCGTGCTGGAGCGCGTAGAGGAGCGCGGCTGCGTCGTCATCCGCGGCAACAACGAGTACTACCTGCTGGAATACGGCACGGCGCGCATGCCGGCGCACTGGAGCGACTACGAACTGCTGCCCTGGCTCTTCGGCCAACTGGGGGAGCGCTGGCGGCGGGAAGTCGCCTGCTGGCCGGACGAGCTGTCGCTGCGTTTCGCGGACGCGCCGGCGCTGCGGGTCGTACATGGCGCGCCGGGCGACCACCTGCGCAGCCTGCACCCGCTGCTGCCGGAGGCGGAGCTGGTCGCGCTGCTGGAGAGCGTGGAAGAGCCCTGGGTCGCCGCGGCCCATTCGCATTTGCCGCTGCAGCGACGCGCGGGGTCCTGGCAAGTGATCAACCCGGGCTCGGTCGGCGTGCCGCTGGACGGCCGGCCGGGAATCGCGCGTTACGCGTTGCTGGAGGGCAGCCCGGCAGGCTGGCGCGTCGAGCCGCAATGCGTCCACTACGACCCGGCGCCGCTCTTCGCCGAATTCGGGCGTCAGCGCTTTGTCGAGCGGTATGGCATCACGGCGCAACTGGTCGTCGAGGAGTTTCGCCGGGCGCGCCTGCAGGTGCATTCCTTTAACCAGTGGCGACGGCGACACTGTCCGGGGTCGCCCCTGGACGCCGGGGCACTGGCGCAGTTTCGGGCGGCGGACATCTGGCAATTCACGCCGCCGGAGTATCACATCGGGCGCGGCTGATCGCCGCTGCGCTGCCCTTTCAGGATGCTTCGGGCTGGTGCCCTCGCTATCCATGCGGGGATTTCGGATTGCTGTACGGGCGACATATCATGTCGCCCGCGGGAGGGGATATCGTCCCTGCGGGATGCTTCGGGTTGGCCGGGTGACTTGATGAGTCGCCCCTACAGGGATTTCGGATTGTTGTACGGGCGACATACCATGTCGCCCGCGCCATGTCGCCCGCGGGCACAGCACGACGTCCCGGAGGGATGCTTCGGGCCGGGGCCCTCGCTACCCTTTCAGGATGCTTCGAGCTTGCGCTCTCGCTACAATGCGCAGATAACTTGAACGCGGGAGTGAGAGCATGAATCGGGTGGCCAACGCGCCCTGTTCCTGGGGCGTGATCGAAAACATTGAGGGCGAGCGCTACGACTACGTGAGGGTGCTGGACGAGATCGCCGCGACCGGCTACGGCGGCACCGAACTGGGCGACTGGGGCTTCATGCCCACCGATCCGGCGCAACTGACGCAGGAACTGGAGCGGCGCAGCCTGCGCATGCTCGGCTCCTGGGTCAACAACTGGCTGCACGACGCCTCACGCCTGGCGGAGGACATCGAGACCTGCGTGCGCACGGCGCGGCTGCTGGCGGCGGTCGGCGGGGAAGACTGCTTCATCGTGCTCGGCAACAACCCCTACGGCGACCCAATGCGCTCGCTCAACAGCGGCCGCATCACGCCCGACATGGCCATGAGCGACGCGCAGTTCGAGTCCTTCGCCCGCGGCGCGGAGGAGATCGCGCGTCAGGTGCGCGGCGAGACCGGCCTGCGCACGGTGGTACACACGCACATCGGCACCTGGATCGAGACGCCCGACGAGACCGAACGCCTGCTGGAACTGAGCGACCCCGACCTGCTGGGCATCGTCTTCGATACCGGCCACTGGCGCTTCGGCGGCGGCGACCCGGTCGCCGACCTGCGCCGCTTCGCCGGGCGCGTGTGGTACGTGCACTTCAAGGACCACGACCCGCAGGTCGCGCAGCGTTCGCGCGAGCAGGGCTGGGACGGCCCGCGCTCGGTCGGCGAGGGCGTCTTCCCGGAGCTGGGGCAGGGCGACATCGACTTTCCGGCGGTGCTGCGGGTGCTGGACGAGATCGGCTACGAGGGCTGGATCGTGGTCGAACAGGACGTGCTGCCCGGTCTGGGCACACCGAAGGAGAGCGCGCGCCGCAACCGCGAATACCTCGCCAGCATCGGGTTGTAGCGAGAGGGCCAGCCCGAGGCATCCCGCAGGGACGATGCGCTGTGCCCGCGGGCGACATGATATGTCGCCCGTACAACAACCATAAATCCCTGTAGGGGTAGCGAGGGCCCCAGCCCGAAGTATCCTGTAGGGGCGATGCGCTGTGCCCGTACAACAATCATAATTCCCTGTAGGGGCGACTTATCAAGTCGCCCGGCCAGCCCGAAGCATCCCGCAGGGGCCGCGAGGGCACCAGCCCGAAGCATCCCGCAGGGGCAGAAGTTGCCGGACGACCGTATACAGGCATTAAATGCAATGCACAGGGGCCGTGGAGGAAATCATGGAAGCGAAAGCCCGCTATACCATCGACGATCTGATTGATCTGGAGCGGAAACACTTTGGCCGCAAGGCCAGACCGGACGCGAGTGGAAAACCGATCCTGAGCTCGCCCGACATGGCACACAGCATGGTGCGGACTGAAATCTTTATGCTATTGAAGACCTGGCAGCGGGGTGGTGCGCTATCCGGTTACGATAGCAGTTTCGGACCCACCCATTGTCTTGATGGCTGGCTATGTCAACCGGACGTGTCAATCTTGCGCAAGACAGAAAAGTGTTACCCGGAAAATGCGCCCCTGCTGGCCGTTGAGGTTGGGAGCGTTGACAACACCTGGCGCGAGATGCGCGCGAAGGCGGCTCGCTATCTGGAATACGGCTCGGCCATGGTCTGGCTGGTCGATC
>DAOUIB010000252.1:0-4604 GCA_034428275.1 Anaerolineae bacterium | reverse complement strand
AAACGCCGCCGCGGATTCCGCCCTCGCCAACCTCGATGCGCCCCACCCTGGCAGCCGCGCCGCGCCGCCGGCAGCGCGACTGGCAACTGCCGGACCTGCGCAGCCTGCTCAACGTCGGTTCCGAATCCGACCTGGACCGCGAGATTCTGCTGGGCCGCGCGCGCACGATTGAGGAAACCCTGCAAAGTTTCGGTTCGCCCGGCCGCGTCGTGGAGGTCAACACCGGTCCAGTCATCACCCAGTTCGGCGTCGAGCCGGACTATTTGCTGACGCGCGCCGGCAAGAAGACGCGCGTGAAGGTCGGCGCCATCGCCCAGCTGGACAAGGACCTGCAACTGGCGCTGGGCGCGAAGACGATCCGCATTGAGGCGCCGGTGCCGGGCAAGGGCTACGTCGGCATCGAGGTGCCCAACGCCCAGGCCGCTGTCGTCAGCCTGCGGGACGTGATGGAATCCGAACCCTTCCGCGAGCTACAGGAAAAGGCCGCGCTGGCCATCGGCCTCGGCCAGAGCGTGGACGGCACGCCCGTCGCGGCGGACCTGGCCAGCATGCCGCATTTGCTCATCGCCGGCACCACCGGCTCCGGCAAGTCCGTGCTGGTCAACGCCATCATCGTCAGCCTGCTGGTCAACAACACGCCCGACAGGCTGCGCTTCATCATGGTCGACCCCAAGCGCGTGGAACTGACCAGTTACAACGGCGTGCCGCACCTGGTGGCGCCGGTGGTCGTCGACCTCGAGCGCACGCTGGGCGTGCTCAAGTGGGTCACGCGCGAGATGGACGAGCGCTATCGCCGTTTCAGCGAGGCCGGCGCGCGCAATATCGAAGACTATAACCGCCACCTCGACGGCGACCTGGAGCGCATGCCCTACATCGTCGTCGTCATCGACGAACTGGCGGACCTGATGATGCTGGCGCCGGACGAGACCGAGCGCGTCATCACGCGCATCGCGGCCCTCGCGCGCGCCACCGGCATCCACCTCGTCATCGCCACCCAGCGCCCCTCGGTGGACGTCGTCACCGGCCTGATCAAGGCCAACTTCCCGGCGCGCATCGCCTTCGCCGTGGCCGGCGGCGTGGACAGCCGCGTCATCCTCGACCAGCCGGGGGCCGAGCGTCTGCTGGGCAAGGGCGACATGCTCTACCTCAGCGGCAGCGCACCGGCCGCCGCCAGGCTGCAGGGCGTGCTGGTCTCGCCGGAAGAAGTCGACAACGTCACCGGTTACTGGAAGCGTCAGGCGCTGGACGAGCCCGCCGCGACGCCGCTGCCGGACGAGGACGCGGGCGACGACGACGCGCCAGCGGCAACGCCCCGGGCGGACATGCCGCCCCTGCCGTCGCCGGCGCCGGGCGCCGAAGCGAAAGCGACGGCCTCGCAGCAGGCCCACCTCGCCTTCCCGGATTTCAGCGCCTGGGAGGAGGAAAAGGGCATCGAACTGCACGAGCGCGTCAGCGACGAGCGCGACGAACTTTACGAGCAGGCGGTGGAGATGGTCAGGCGCCTGAACAAGGCCTCGGTCTCGCTGCTGCAGCGGCGCATGCGCATCGGCTACACGCGCGCCGCGCGCCTGATCGACATGATGGAGGACGAGGGCGTCATCGGCCCGGCCCAGGACGGCAGCAAGCCGCGCGAGGTCCTGCCGGAGTGAGGGTCTGGAAATCCTCTTGAAGGATCAGGGTTGACTGCCCAACTATCTTGGAAGATAATAGAACATATGAGCGGAGAAGTGCAATGAACAGAAAAGACTGGCTGCTGCTGGTCATTGCGGCGGCTGATGGACAGGAACTGACCCCGGCGCAGTTGCAGAAATCCGTATTTCTTCTTGGCGAAGAACGGAGAGAAGCGGTAGACGAAGATTTTTACCAGTTTGAAGCTTACCACTACGGACCGTTCTGTCTGGATGTGTACCTCGAAGCCGAAGCCCTGGAAAGACAGGGGTTGATCGCCATTCACATCAACAGGAGTGGCCGTTGGCAGGAGTATCGGGCCACCTTTGAAGGGCTCAGGCAGGCTGCTGACCTGGAGAAATCAGCCGACAAGGATGTTGTCCATTTCATTGGGGAACAGGTGGCCTGGACAAGAGGGGTCAGTTTTCAGGAACTCATCAGGGAGATTTACAAACGATACCCTTGCTTTCGTGCCAACAGCGTGTTTTCAGGTTGAATAGTTGACCTCCATTCTCGGTATCCAGTGTAGTGATGGTGTCGTGATTGGTGCTGACAGCATGATTGCGATGCGCGCAGCCTATGGTGACATTCAACTGGATGGGAACAAGGTTCATTTGTTGGGCAAAGGAGGAATCGTGGCCTTTGCAGGTGACGTGGGGATCAGCCAGACAGTGTTCGACCACCTTGAAACGCAATGGAATCTGATTGAAGACGTCGAAAACAAGGTGGAAGCCAAGGAACTGATATTACAGTCTATTCAACGGGCCATGGAGTACCGGAGCGATTCCGGCCCAACACCTGGCAGCAGGCCTGCCTTCGCTTGTCTGGTCGCCCTGGTCATCCGGGGGAAACCTGTTTTGTTGATGTTCATGGAAGAGCCGCCTGCCCGAGAGGCAAGAGACGGATTATATTTTCTGACTGCGGGAACCGGCCAACACTTCGCCTTCCTGTTTCAAAAGTTTCTGGAACGTATCTTCTGGAAGGGTGCAGCGCCTTCCACAATCAGCGAAGGAATATTCAGTGCCATGTGGACGCTGTCCCATATCATCGATGCAAACGCGACCCTGGGTATCGGTGGCCCTCCCCAAATCGCAGTACTTGAAGACAGAATGAGAGATGGGGACTGGCGTTCACGCCTGCTGACTGCATCGGAATTTGGGGAACATCAACAACAAATTCAGACACTTGAATCTGCGATGAAGCAGGTCAAGGAAGTTTGGATTGCAGGATAACCACGAAGCCAGTGGACATGATGGAGGACGAGGGCGTCATCGGCCCGGCCCAGGAAGTCAGCAAGCCGCGCGAGGTCCTGCCGGAGTGAGGCGGATTTCAGACAGGAAGCGGGTCGTGTTAGACTGACCCCTGACGTTGCAGAGACTTTATAATCAGTATGAGTCGCAAGGCAGACAACCTGGCCACATTGCAGCTCTTCAGGGATGAAACAGACCCGGGTTCGCCTGATAGCGCGCCTGAAGGGACCGTCAGCATCGGGCAGCCGGTTCTGGCCTGTGAGGACAACCTGGTCTTCATGCGTGGCCTGCCCGACGGCATGTTCAGGCTGATCGTCACCTCACCGCCTTACAACCTGGGCAAGGAATACGAGACGCGCAGCCCGCTGGATTCGTATCTGAAAGCCCAGGAACGCGTGATTCGCGAGTGCGTCCGCCTTCTGCATCCCCAGGGGTCCATCTGCTGGCAGGTTGGCAATTATGTCAACCACGGAGAAATCGTCCCGCTGGATGCAGTCCTCTACCCCCTGTTTCGCAACCACGGGCTACGCCTGCGCAACCGCATCGTCTGGCACTTCGGACATGGGTTGCACTCCTCCAAACGGCTGTCCGGCCGCTACGAAACCATCAACTGGTGGACGAAGGGCGACGACTACACCTGGAACCTGGACCCGATCCGGGTTCCATCGAAGTATCCCCAAAAGCGGCATTTCAAGGGGCCGAAAATCGGCCAGCTCTCCGGGAATCCGAAGGGCAAAAACCCGAGTGATGTCTGGGAATTCCCGAACGTGAAGAGTAACCACGTCGAGAAGACCATTCACCCCTGCCAGTTCCCGGTTGAACTCGTAGAACGCCTGGTGCTCTCCATGACGGACGAAGGGGATGCAGTTCTCGACCCCTACATGGGAGTCGGATCAACAATCATCGCTGCCCTGATGCACGGGCGCATGGCCTGGGGCTGTGACGTCGTCGCCGATTACGTGGAGATCGCGCGTGAGCGCGTGCGGCAACTCCACGCCGGGACCCTGCGTACCCGACCGATGGGCAAGCCCGTCTACGACCCCACACAACCAAACGGCGGTCATTGATGCAAATCAGGGCCCGCTATTCTCACCTCAACGGTGAGGAATACCTGCTCGTCCACCGCAGGCAATTGTGGCAGGAAGTGCAGGATGTCATCGCAGGCGTCGATGCGGCCGCCTGCCGTACAAAAAGGTCCAGGGAGAAGACCAGGTCGGGCAGGCTCCTTTATTCCCCAATCGACATGAACCGGGCCTTCAGCGATGGCCTCAAGGGACGCGGCTGGAGCGAGCGCCGCAGGAGTTTCTGGTTGTCTGCCGACGAAAGACTCATGCGCAGCATTTACGGGCTGCCGGAGGACCAGCAGAAGCTGGCGATTGAGAAAGCCGGTCACGAGCCGATCATGACCTACAACCAGACCGACTTCGTGAAGGATCGGGTCGCCGTCGAAGTCCAGTTTGGCAAATATGCCTTTGTCGCCCATGACCTGTTCGTCAAGCACCTCAGCTTCTATGTCTCGGACATCATTGACGTCGGGATTGAAATCCTGCCGATGAAGGAACTGGAGCAGGAAATGTCCTCTGGCGTCCCCTACTACGAACGGGACCTGCTCAACGTGCTGCGCCAGGGTCGGGGAGTTCCGGCAGTCCCGCTGGTGCTGATGGGGATCGCACCCTGAGCAACCTG
>DAOUIB010000251.1:0-4061 GCA_034428275.1 Anaerolineae bacterium | reverse complement strand
AGGACAACATCGCCTTTGGCCGGCCGGAGGCCGCCACGGAGGAAGTTCAGGCCGCGGCCCGCGCCGCCGCCGCGCACGATTTCATCATGGAGTTTCCTGAAGGTTACGCCACGTCGGTGGGCGAACGGGGCGCCACGCTATCCGGCGGACAGAAACAACGCATTGCCATCGCACGGGCCCTGTTGCTCGATCCGCATTTGCTCATTCTGGACGATTCGACCAGCGCCGTCGATTTCGCCACGGAGAGACGCATTCAGCAGGCCCTCGACAACCTGATGCAGGGCCGCACCAGTTTCGTCATTGCCCAGCGCATCAGCACGGTCCTGGGCGCTGATTTGATCCTCGTGCTTGATCGCGGCGCCGTGGCGGCCATGGGCACGCATGCGGAACTGATGGAAGACAGCGCCCTCTACGCCGAGATTTACAGGTCCCAACTGGTTGAGGACGTGAGTGCGGAGGCCGACGGCGCATGATGGGCATGGACGGCGGCCGCCGTCTCTTCGAACGGGAAACGCTCAAGCCTAAAGACCTCGGCGAGACCCTCGCGCGCTTCGGCAGCTACTTTCGTCAGCACTGGCCGGGCGCCGTCCTCGCGCTGATTCTGATTTCCGCCCAGGCGTGGACCCAGGTGGTCACGCCCGAATTGATCGGTCAGTCGGTGGACTGCTACCTCTTCCCCCGGGATCCGGCCAACTGCTGGTTTGCGGAGATTTCGCCGGATATGGATGAGGACGCCCGCCTGCTGGGCCTTGGCGGCCTGATTGTTGCCTTGCTGGGGATTACGCTGGCGGGTTCGGCGCTGGCCGGCCTGGCCTTTTACGCCATGTCCTGGACCGGGCAACACGTCCTGCGCCACATGCGCCAGGACCTGTTCCGACACATTCACCGTCTTTCCATGGGCTTTTACGCCAGGAACGAAGCCGGCGACATCATGAGTCGCGTCACCAACGACTCGGACACGATCGAGCAGGCTTTCAGCTTCGCGCTGATGCAGGTGATCTCCGGCGTCCTGATCATCGTGTGGATCATGGTGCGCATGCTGGAGACCAACATCACCTACGCCCTGATCAGCCTGGCGATCGTGCCGGTCATGGCCGTCGCCACGCTGTATTTCTCGAACCAGGCGCGCAAGGCCTTCCGCCAGGCGCGGCTGGAGATGGGCACGGTCAACGCGGACCTGCAGGAGAGCATCGCCGGCGCCCGCGAGGCGCAAGCCTTCAACCGCGAGGATGAATCGATCGCGGATTTCGAGCGCTCCAACGCCGCCAATCGCGAGGCCAACATTCGCGCGGCGGCCTTCACCAGCGCCCTGAGCCCCGTGCTGGAAGCGCTGGGTTTCGTGGCGCTGGCCATCGTCGTGCTGGCCGGCGGCATCGCCGTGCTGCGCGACGAGCCGCTGCTGGGCGGGTCGGCCATATCGCTGGGAACGGTCTTCGCCTTCGTGGCCTTTTCGCAACGTTTCAGCCAACCCATTCAGCAGATCTCCGTCCTGTGGACCAACGTGCAGAGCGCCATCGCCGGTGGCGAACGCATCTTCGGCCTGATGGACGAGGACGTGGAGATTGTCGATCGCCCTGATGCGCGGACCTTGCCCCTCGTCGAGGGGCATGTGCGCTACGAAAGCGTCGGGGCCGAATACGTGGCCGGCGAACCGGTTCTGAAGGACATCAGTTTCGAGGCGAATCCCGGCGAGACCATCGCCATCGTCGGGCCGACCGGCGCGGGCAAGACCACCATAATCAATCTGTTGCCGCGCTTCTACGACGTGAGCTCGGGTGCGGTCCGCATCGACGGCCACGACGTGCGCGAGCTGCAGGTCGACAGCTTGCGACGTCAGATCGGCGTGGTGCTGCAGGACAACTTCCTGTTTTCGGATACCGTTCTCAACAACATTCGCCTGGGCCGTCCCGACGCCAGTGACGATGAAGTGATGGCTGCGACCCGTCTGGTGGCTGCCGACAGCTTCATCGAGCGTTTGCCCGAGGGATACCAGACGGTGCTGGGAGAACGCGGCAGTGGCCTGAGCCAGGGGCAGCGACAGCTGCTCGCCATTGCGCGCGTCGCCCTGATGAGTCCGCGCATCCTGATCCTGGATGAGGCGACCTCAAGCGTGGACACGCGGACCGAACGCCTGATCCAGAGCGCTTTCGAGCGTTTGCTGGAAGGGCGCACCAGTTTTGTCATCGCCCACCGTTTGAGCACCATCCGCAATGCCAATCAGGTGTTGCTCTTGCAGGACGGACAGATCATCGAACGCGGCACGCATCGCGAATTGCTGGCGCAGGGCGGCGCCTACCATGCGCTGTACATGAGCCAGTTTCGCGATGAAGACGAGACGTCCCCCGTCCCGGGCAATGGCCGCCTGGCCGAGAGCAGCGCCGGCGCCGGCTGAGACGCCCTTCAGGAAAGCGGCTTCCGCGTGAGTTCGCCATTCACGAGACGAACGATTCCCAAAGGATTGCTGTCTTGCAAGGCCTCGGGCAAGAGTTGGTCGGGAAGGTCCTGCCAGGCCACGGGACGCAGGAAACGGCGAATGGCGTTCGTGCCCACTGACGTCGTGCCCGCCGCGTTGCTGGCCGGCCACGGGCCGCCATGGTGCATGGCTGCCGTCACTTCCACGCCGGTCGGGTAGCCGTTCCAGACGAGTCGACCGACCTTCTCGCGCATGGCGTCCAGCAAAGGTCGCAGGGAGTCCGCTTCATCGCTGCCGCAGTGGATGCTGCCGGTCAACTGGCCGGACAGGGAACGAAGCACACGGTCCAGTTGCTCCTGGCCGTCCCAGGTGACGAAGAGCGTGACGGGGCCAAAGTGCTCTTCCTGCAAGTCGGGGTTTTCCAGAAGGGTCGTCGCATCGGTCTGCATGACCGTGTGCGGGTAAGAGAAGCCATCTGGCCGCGCAGCTGGCTCGCGGACATGGGTCTGCACGTTCTCCAGGGCGGCGCTGCGAGCAACGCTGCGGGCGAGGCCGCTCTCTACCGCGGCATTGAGCAGAATTCCCGGTTGGGCGGACAACATCGCATCGCGACTGGCTGTGATGAATGCGCTGGCCGCCTCCCCGGCAGGGAGCAGGACAAGGCCCGGGTTGGTGCAGAACTGACCGACGCCAAGGGTCGCGGAAGCGGCCAGCCCCTGGACGATTTCCTCGCCGCGTTCGGCGAGGGCCCCGGCGGTGATGACGACGGGATTGATGCTTCCCATCTCTGCGAAAACGGGAATCGGTCGCGGACGTTGCGCGGCGACGTCCTGCAGGGCGCGGCCGCCGCTCAGGGAGCCGGTGAAGCCCACGGCTTCCAGAAAGGGGTGTTCGACCAGCAGGCGACCCACGTCATGCCCGTCGCCCTGCAGCAGTGAGAAGAATCCGGGCGGAAAGCCGCAGGCGCCTATCGCTGCATTGATCGCGTGGGCGAACAGTTCGCTGGTGGCGGGATGACCGGGATGGCCCTTGACGATGACCGGACAACCGGCGGCGAAGGCTGCGGCGCTGTCCCCTCCGGCGGTGGCGAAGGCGAAAGGGAAATTGCTGGCCGAGAACACAGCCACGGGCCCCAGCGGGAGCAGCATGCGGCGGATGTCCGGCCGCGGCAGGGGCGTTCGCTCCGGCAGCGCCGTATCGATGACAGCCTCCACGTGAGAGCCTTCCCGCAGCAGGGCCGAGAAGGCCCGCAGCTGGCCGGTGGTGCGCGCCAGTTCGCCGTTCAGACGAACGCTGCCGAGGGCGGTCTCCGCGTCCGCCGTGGCGATGAGCGCATCGGCGCCGGCCTCGATTTCCTCGGCGGTCGTGTCCAGGAAGTCCGCCAGGGTTGTTGCGGGGAACAGGCGTGTCGACGCAAAGGCGTCCGCCGCCGCCCGCACTGCCGCGTCAATTTCCTGCGCGGTGGCGCTGTAGAAGCGGGTCTCTCCCGTTTGGCGCGTACGCGGGTCCACGCTGTGGAAGAAATCGCTGCCGGCCGCCTGCCATTCGCCTGCAATGCTGTTTTCGCCTGCTGTCACGAGGTCTGCTCCTTTTCCACGGTCGCGCCTGCTTCTTCGGCAAGTGCGCGTTGACCGGCATTCAACGTCGC
>DAOUIB010000250.1:0-2227 GCA_034428275.1 Anaerolineae bacterium | reverse complement strand
ACTGGCAATCGTGGACCGCAACATTATGCGCATGGCGATTCTTGAATTTGCCATAACCCGCAGTGCGCCGGTGGCGGTGGTCATCAATGAGGCCATTGAACTGGCAAACCTGTTTAGCGGAGAAGAGTCCTTCGATTTCATCAATGGCGTACTGGGCGCTATCGCTGAAGAGGACCTCGCCAGCGAAGACATGAGTTCCCGCTCGCGACTCTTGCGCGATTACCGCGCCTACCTGGACGGCCAGGCAGATATTGACGCCCCTGGGGAACCACAGGAAACGATGGTGCTGGACGGGGAGTTGCCGGTCGCATGAACATACTGGGCGTCGGCGGCAGCGAATTTCTGATCGTTCTTTTGATCATGCTCGTCATTGCCGGACCCAAACGCATGATCCACTGGTCCTATGTTTTGGGCAAACACATGGCCAAATTCCGGCGGATGTGGTCGGAAACGGTTGACATCGTGCAACAGGAATTCGATGAGGCGGGTGTTGGCATCCAGTTACCGAAGGACGTGCCGACCCGCGGCTCCCTGCAAAAGCAGGCGGGCAAGGTCGTAGGTGGCGTGACGGCGCCGGTCCAGGACACCCTGAAAGAAGTCAACACCCAAATGGGTGACATCAAGACAAGCACCAGGGAGGCGGCGGGCACCGCCAACACAGTGGCCCGTGGCAGCAATGGCACACAGTCGGTGTTGAAGGTGGACAAGACCCCGAAACCGGCGATGCAATCGATTGCCGCTGCCGAATCCGCCGCAGGCGCTGCTTCCGTCAGGACAAGCGCGCCGGCAAGGCGAAAGCTGTCGGGAAGGGAAGACGACGACTTTGGCGCCTGGTCCAGTCACGAAAAGGCGCACATTGGCAGTTGGTCCGGGAAGGAAGAAGCGTCCAGACCGGAAGCAGGGACCTGAACGCGTGCCATCACTTAAACTGCCGCGCCTGCGACGCCGCCAGTCGGCGCAGCGATCATTGAACACAGCGCCACCCCCGGAAGACAATGGATTTGACCCCGACGACGGCCATGGCGCCCGCATGGGGTTTTTCGAGCACCTCGACGAACTGCGTACGCGCCTGTTCAAGGCAGCCCTGGGCCTCGTGCTCGGCACGGCTGTCGGCGTGGCGCTGGCCGCACCGGCGCTTGACTACTTGCGCACGCCTTACTGCACGGTCGTCGCCATCAACGACGCGGCGCGACGTGGCGAAGACATTGACATCAACGCCCTGCAAAACAGCGACATCGATTGCCAGTACGTGAACCTTGGTCCAACGGGCAGTGTGGTGGCCTATTTCCGCGTCGCCCTGATGGTGGGCGCCGGATTCGCGATGCCGCTCATCATTTACCAGTTGCTGATGTTCATCTTTCCAGGCCTTACGCGCAGGGAAAAACGCATCGTCCTGATGTCCTTGCCGGCCATTTCCCTGCTTTTCGTTGTGGGCGTCGTGTTTTCCTGGTTCGTGCTCATGCCACCGGCGCTGGGCTTTCTGGAAGGATTCCAGCAAAACCTGTTTCGCTCGGAATGGACGGCGGATCTATATCTCAGCTTCGTCACCTCGCTGATTTTCTGGATGGGCGTGGCCTTCGAAACGCCGCTGGTCTTTTTTGTTCTGGGCTTGCTGGGCCTGGTCAGCACCATGGCCCTGATTCGGAACTGGCGTTTCGCGATCATAGGCGCGGCCATCGCCGCGGCCGTCATCACGCCGACCATTGACCCCGTCAACATGCTGCTGGTTATGGCGCCCTTGCTCGCGCTATACGTGTTGAGCATCTTGCTGGTTTATATTTCCAGGCGTATATCCCGCCTTGAAGAAACCGCCGGGTAGCCTCTTGTAAGGGACTGGAGTAACGCGCGATGACGACAAGAACGCATCATCCCGGTCGCATACACATTTATGGTGTCCCCATGGACCTCGGCCAGGAAAAGCGAGGCGTGGATCTGGGCCCGATCGCCATTCGCTATGCCGGTCTGGCCGATCGGCTGGAACGGCAGGGATGGGAAGTCATCGACCACGGCGACATGTCCATGGACGCTTCCAGACTCATGATGCGCAAGGTCAATTTTGGCGGCCATACGGTCTATCACTCCAGCGCCATCATCAAAATTGCCCGCTCCCTGCATCATCGCATCGAGGAAGACACGCGCCTGCAGGACAAGGTGCTCATGCTGGGTGGCGATCACAGCGCCTCGCTGGGCAGCGTGGCCAGCACGCTCGAACGTCCCGGTCGGGCCG
>DAOUIB010000249.1:0-15465 GCA_034428275.1 Anaerolineae bacterium | reverse complement strand
AGCCCCGGCTATTCCGGCGGACCCGTCCTCAATACCCGTGGTGAGGTCATCGGCGTGGCCAGCGCCATTCGCAGCGCCAGCGGCGCCTTCCAGGGCGTGGGCTTCGCCATCCCCGCCAACACCCTGCGCCGCGTCGCGCCCGAACTCATCGAGCGCGGCAGCGTCCGCTACGCCTGGCTGGGGATTTCGACCCAGCGCGAGGAGGATGGCTTCAGCGTGGCCGCCCTGGTCGAGCCCCTGGGCCTCACGACCAACAAGGGCGTACTCGTCGACCGCGTCCACCGGGATTCCCCCGCGCAACTGGCCGGCCTGCGCGGTGGCTCCGAGCGGGTCACGCTGCGGGGCGTGGAGGTCTGCGCCGGTGGCGACATCATCGTGGCGATTGACGGCCACTTCGTGAACAACCTCGACGAGTTGCTCGCCTGGCTGGTCAGCTACGGCCACCCGGGCGACGAGGTGACGCTGCTCGTCGTGCGCGGCGAGGAGACGCTCGAACTGCCGCTGTCGCTGGGCGCGCGGCCCCGCCCGGGCGATGGCCTGGCCCCCGCCGACTGCCCCGACGACCCATGATCGACACGGTGCTGGAAACGGAACGCCTGATCCTGCGTCCGCTGCAGGCCGGGGACGAGGCAGCCATCACCCGTTACGCCGGCGACCGGCGCATCGCCGCCGGCAAGCCCGGCATCCCCCACCCACTGCCGCAGGACTGGGCGCGGCGCTACATCGATCATCACCGGCAGGCCATCGCCGCGCGCGAGGACTTCTGCCTGGCCCTGACGCGCCGGCCGGACCCGAAACTCATCGGCGTCATCAACCTGTATCCGCAATCCGCCAATGGCGGCCAGGTCGGCTTCTGGACCGGCCTGCCCTGGTGGGGACAGGGATACATGACCGAAGCGCTGCGGGCCGTGCTCCGCTTCGCCTTCCAGGACCTCGACCTGCCGCGCGTCCATGCCTCCCACTTTCGCTCCAGTCCCGCTGCCGGCCGCGTCATGCAGAAGGCCGGCATGCGGCGGGAGGGTTGCCTGCGCCAGCACCTGCTCAGGGATGGTCAGGCGCAAGACCTCGTTTTTCATGGCATGCTGCGCGCGGACTTCGAGGCTATCCATGGCTGAGCCGCCGCGTCTGGAAACCCGGCGCCTGGTCCTGCGCCCGCTGCAGCCTGACGACGCGGCGGCCATCGCCCGCCTCGCCGGGGACTGGCGCGTCGCCTGGCCGATCCCCACCATTCCGCATCCCTACAGCGTGGGCAGGGCGCGCGATTTCATCCAGGGAACGCTGCGCGAGGCGGCTGAAGGTAGCGGACCGGTTTTCGCCGTAACGCGCCGGCCGGAACCGGAGCTCATCGGCGTCATCGGCCTGCGCCCGCAGCAGGGCCACAGCGCCGAGACCGGTTACTGGATGGGCGTCCCCTTTTGGGGCCAGGGCTACATGAGCGAGGCGCTTGGCGCCATCATCCGCCACGCTTTCTGCGACCTGCAGCTGCAGCGCGTCTACGCCTGGCACATTGGCAGCAACCCGGCTTCCGGCCGCGTCATGCAAAAGGCCGGCATGCGCCGCGAGGCCTGTTTGCGCCAGCACGTCCTGCACCGCGGCGAGGTGGAAGACCAGGTCTACTACGGCCTGCTGCGCGACGAGTACCTGGCTTCCGGCGAGGGCTGCTAGAGAAAGAAATCGCGCAGGGCCGCGCGCAGGGCGTCGACGATCTCTTCCTGCGTGTAATCCGGCAGGTAGCGCACCAGCAGACTGTCCTCTTCGATGGTCAGTTCGGCGATGCCGGGCACGTTGTCGTAAAGCGTCTGCGCGAGGGTCGAGCCGCTCTCGCCCGCCGCCAGGTCCGCATAGAACTCGCGGCCGGCCGCGGTCAGTTGCTGGTTGGTGTAGATCTCGACGAGGTCCGCATCCTCGCCCGGCTCGCTCTCAACGGTGACGTACTCGGACATGTCACAGGACCTGGACGCGGTCTCCCCGCGCGATGGCGCCGTCCTGCACCACCCGCGCCATCATGCCCAGCCGTCCTGCCACCTGGGTCGCCGGGCGTCCCTGGATGGTCTCAAAGCGATCGCAGCCGGTGCGCGGCTCCACCAGTTCGATCACGGCCTGCTCGCCAAGTTGCAGGCGCGTGCCGCTGGCCAGGCTCTCAAGCGGCCCGTCCAGATCGCCGATGACCAGTTGCTCGCCCATCTCACCGGGACCGGTGCGCAGACCCTCGGCGCCCAGAGCATCCAGCGTGTCGCGCCCCATGACGTTGAGCTGGCGCTTCGGATGCCGCCCCTTGCGGTCGCCGCGGATGCCGCCGCCGGTATACAGGTCGGCGCGTTCCAGCTCCACGCGGGCGTAATGATCGGCGGGCGCGGCCGGCACGTCGGCGGGCCGGTACACGATGCTGACGATATGGGCCATGGGGTCCTCCCTGCGCTAATCTGCGGCGGCCATCAGGGGATGACGCGCCGGTTCAACATGTCCGTGACGCTCTTGACGAGACGACGCAATTCCAGTTCCATGTCTTCGCTGATGCCTTCCAGAATGGCCGCCTCGCGGAAGTGCTCGCGCGCCGCCCGCAACTGCTCCTGTCCGCCGCGCAATTCATTGAGCCCCTGGCAGAGCCGGTCGCGCGCGTCGCGGCTGGCCACGCTGGCATAGGCCGCCGGGAAGTCGCGTCCCAGCGCTGCGCCCGCCTCCTGCACCGCTTCCAGAAAGTCGTCCACCGTCGCCAGTTCATGGGCGGCGCCGCGCTGCAGCAGCGAGCGGATCCCCGGGCTCAGGGTGGGCTCCACGCCGAAGTCCAGTTCACGAATGTCGCTGTAGCGGCCCTCCACGTCGTTGAGCGTGCCGGGCTGCGGTCGCAGGGAACCCTGGCGCGGCGACAGACCGGTGAACACCGGATACAGGATGCCTACGCAGAGGTTGTGGATGTCCGTGCGGAATTGCTGGTTGGCGTCGACCATGCTTTCCAGCTGGCGCGAACTGTTGAAATCGATCACCTGCAGCCGCGTGCCGTCCCAGTAGACGTGCTCCAGCTTGTGGTCCAGATAGACGACGTCCTGCTGATGCGCCAGTCGCAACATGCTGGCAAACTGCAAGGCCAGCGCGATGCCCTCCTCACTGGGCAGACGCCGGCGAATGCCGGACTGGTTGGGCTTCATCAGATAAAGCAGATTGCGCGTGCGCGGCAGGTTGCGCAGCGCCAGCCAGGGTCGCCAGCGTTTGCGCGAACGGTCCTCCAGCGCGTCGACAAAGGCCTCGACGTTGAGGCCGTGCGCGACGATCTCACCCCTGTGGGGTTGATCGCCGTCGCTGTCGATGAAGCCGCAATCCAGCAGGTCGACCGCCTGCGGGCTCTCCGCCAGCTTTTGCAGGATCTGCGCCTCGTTTCCGAAGGCGCGGTACTCCCAGCGCAGGCGGCCGTCGGGCGCCAAATGCTCGCCGCGCATCACCTTGAAGGCCACGGTCTCGCCGGTCAATTGATTGCCGGCGTCCATCACCCGTGCGTAATGACCGAGGGCGAAGGTGTCGATGAAGTTGCCGATGCGGTAGCGCGCCGCCAGGGACTGACTCATGGCTACAGTCTATCCGCTTTGTGGCTTTCCTCACATGGTGAGAGCGGCCCAGGTTGCAAATTGGCCCCTTCCAGGCGTAAAATGTCGCTCCCAAAGGACAGCCCGGCCACGGCCAATGCCCAACGAGAAAAACCCGGAAGACGGCGCTCCCCGTCCCGACGGGGACGAACCCGCCGCTACCCCGCGGCCCGAAGACACGCTACCCGCCGAGGGGCCGGAGCCGCCCGCGCCGCCTGGGCCGGACGCCGGTGTCGAGGAGTTGGCCGCGCTGGTCGACGCCCTGGCGGACCCGGGGGCGGCTTCGGCAGATCTTCCCGCCCCGGAAGACACCCTGGCCGATCTGCCGGCATCGCTGCCGGAAGAAAAACCCGTCCCCGACGCCGGGGAAGACGAACGCGGCACCCGTTTCCGCGCCACTGAAGCCGAAGTGCGCGGCCTGCGTCAGCGCAAACGCGATGGCCTCATCACGCAAGAGCAGCTGCTGCAAGAATTGCGGCGCCACATGATCGAGGATGATGGGGTCTGGTGGATGCTGGGCGTCGAGACCGACACCTGGTACCGCTACGACGAGCTCGCCGGCGGCTGGGTCATCGCGTCGCCGCCGGCCCATGCGGGCGTCTCGGCCGGGGGCGCCATCGACGTCCACGAGGGCCTGGCCGGTCCCGAAGAGACCCTGTCCGGCACGCTGCCGCCCGGCTTCGCGCTGGATGAGGACGAGTTGCCGCGCACCGACACGCCGCTATACGATGAAGAGGCGACCATCCCCGGCATGGCGGCCATCCACCAGGGCACGCAGCGCCTCAGCCAGGAGGAGGCCCCCCGATCCGCGGCCCCGACCGTGGCAGGGCCGGCGCAGCAACTGCGTGAGCGCCTGGCGCCGCGCGCAGGGGTACCGCCGCCCCGCCCCGCCGCCAGCCCGACCTCCGCCCGCAACCTGTTGCCGCAACGTCTCCTGCTGCTGGCGGCCCTGCTAGGCGGCGCCTTTCTGGCGCTCCTCGCCCTGACGGGTCTGGTCGTCCTGCTGCGCTACAACAGCATCGTCGGCACTTACAGCGAGGCGATCGACGCGCTGGCCCAGGCGCAACCCGCCTTCCAGAGCCTGCGCATCCTCGACGGCAACGGAGAATTGCTGGCTGAACTCGACAGCGAGGACGGTCGGCGCGAACCGCGCGCCCTCGGCGATATCTCCCCCTGGCTGATCGCGGCCGTCCTTGCCGCGCAGGAGCCGCTGTTCTATGGCAGCTCCGACTTCAACCTGCCGCGCATCGCCGGTGACCTCTTCGGCAGCGCCCCCGACGAGTCCCTGACCATCGCCCGGCGCCTGGCGGAGCTCAGCATTCGCAATGAGGGCGTGGGCGCCGCCGCCCAGGCGCGGCACCGCAACATCGTCGCCGCCGAGCTGGCCCGTCGTTACGATCGCAACACCTTGCTGGAACGCTACCTGAACGAGGCCGAATTCGGCCCGCGCGTCTTCGGCGCCCAGGCGGCCGCGCAATTCTGGTTCGGCCTCGACGCCAACCAGTTGCAGCCGGTCGAGTCGGCCCTGCTGGCCAGTTTCCTGACCCACCCCGGCGTCACGCCGCTGGAGGCGGCGACGCGCGCCGAGGCCTTCGCCAATACCGACGCGCTGCTGCGGACCCTGGCCGGATTGCACTGCCTCAACCTGCAACACGCGTCCGCCCACCCGGATTTCGCCACGCCCTTCTGCGCCCACCGCCAGCAAATTCTCGACGACCAGGGCGATTTCAGCCCGGCCATCAATCTGCAAAGGGCCACGCTCGGCACCCGCGATTTCTCCGCGCCGACCAGTGAGGCCGCCTGGCCGCACTTCAGCGCCCAGGTCGTCGCCGGGTTGCGCGCGAGCTACGGCGAGGACGCCTTCCGCAGCGGGGCGACCGTTCACACGACGCTCGACCCGCGCATCCAGCAGGCCGCCGCCGATGCCCTGCGCGACCAGTTGCAGTCCAGCGGCAGGAACCGCAACGTGCAGACCGGCGCCGTCAGCGTCGTGGATCCCGCCAGCGGCGAGTTGCTGGCCCTGGTCGGCGAGGGCGACCCGCAGGCCATCCCCGGTTTCCAGGCGCCGGACGCTGCGCTCATGCCCCTGCTCTACGCCGCCGCGCTTGAGGGAGTCGGCGACCGCAACGGCAACGGCCAGCTGGACCATGACGAGTACCTGACGGCGGCCTCCATTCTCTGGGACGTGCCCGGCCAGGCGCCCAATCCCTTCTTCCCGCCGCTGCCCCACGGCAACCTGACCCGCGGTCCGGTCTCCCTGCGCAGCGCGCTGGCCAACGCCCTCAACATCCCGGCCGCGCGAGTCTGGGATTTCGTGACCCGCGAACGCTTCCTGGAGACGGCCGCCCGCCTGGGCCTCAAGACTTTCCAGACCGCCGGCGGCGACGGCCTCGGCGACACGCCTGGCGAGACCGGAGTGCTTCTGCCGGAACTGATGCAGGCCTACAGCACCCTCGCCAATTACGGCCGCTACCAGCCCCTGAGCGCCATCCGCGCGGTGACCCTGGCCGATGGCAGTGAATTGCCGCGGCGGGACGCGCCTGACGGCGGCGACGTACTGCACCCCGGCGTGGCCCTGCTGATCGGCAACCTGATGGCGGAGGACAGCGGGCGCAGCATCATAGGCGAGGACAGCCCGCTCACCCTGCCGAGTCACGAGGGCGCGATCGCCGCCATCGCCAACACCACCCTCGGCTCGCGCGATCTCTGGACCATGGGCTACAGCAACAACCTCGTCGTGGGCGTCTGGCTGGGCCGTCACGATGACCAGCCGACCGCCTCCAGCGGCCTGCTGGAGGCCGCGCCGGTCTTCCGCCGCGTCATGCAGGCGGCCCTGCAGGGACGGCCGGCGCCCACCCGCTTCTCCGGCGTGCAGGCCACGCTGGCCATGGCGCCGGTCTGTCGCCTGAGCGGCGCCCTGCCGGATGCCGGATGCCCGGGCGGGCAAGGCGACGAGTTCTTCGTGCCGGGCTACCCGCCGCCGCCGCCGGAACAGGGTGCCATCGTTTCACGCACGATCGACACCTGGAGCGGTCTGCTGGCCAACGAGTTTTGTCCGCAATTCCATCGCGAGCAGACCTTCCTGCGCCTGGAGTCCGAGGACCCGCTGGTCACGGCCTGGCTGGGTTCGGCGGCCGGCCAGACCTTCCTGAGCGCCAACGGCCTGACCGACCTGCCCGTCGGCGCCGCGCCAACTGCGGCCTGCGACGTCTCCACGCGCCAGCCGACGCTGGAGTTAAGCAACCCGCCGCACAACTCGGTCGTGCAGGGCAGCATCACGGTCACCGGCACGGTGGCCGCGCAAAACATGGAACGCTTCGAACTCACGCTGGTGACGATCCGCGGCGCGCTGATCCAGCAACTGGGCAGCTGGGAGCAGCAGCGGCCTGGTCAGGGAGAAGCCCTGGTGCAGTGGAATACCGCCGCCGTGCCCAACGGCCAGTACCTGCTGCGCCTGACCGCCCGTTCCGTCGGCGGCGGTTACGCGCAGCGCGAGGCCTTCGTCGTCATCAGCAACGCCGCCGCGGCCGGCGGCTGATCTCAGCAGCCGGCGAGAAAGCGGGCCCCCTGCAGCACGCCCAGTTGCGTGGCCTCGTCAGTGACGTTGAAGTAGTGGTCCTCCAGCTCGACCGAGATGGCGCCCGCATAGCCCTTGTCGCGCAAAATGCTGCAGATCTGAATCCAGTCCGACACGCCGTGGCCGGGGATCGTGTAACGCCAGTGGAAGCCGCCGAAGGCGTAGGCTTCGGCGAAGGTCGCCTCCTGTTCGTGGCCGTAGCGATAGAGGTTCTCGGCCATGATCATGCAGTCCTTGCCGTGCACGTGTTTGACGCGCCCGACGAATTCGCGCAGGAAACGCAGCGGGTCGATGCCCATGCGCAGCAGATGCGATGGGTCGTAATTGACCGCCATGGCCGGCGACGGCACCTCGCGGAACATGGCGCCGTAGGTCTCCGGCGTGCACACCAGCGAACCCGGCCCCGGCCAGCCTTCAATCACGATCTGCGAGTCGCAGTCTTCCAGGGTCGGCGCCAGCGCGCCGAAGCTCTCGACGGCGTAGCCGAAATTCTGCTGGCGCGGCAGCGAGGGGTCCTTCGGCAGCACCACGATGAAGTAGTTGCGCGCGCCATGCGGCGACAGCTTGCGAATCGTCTCGGCGCAGAGCGCGACGGCCTCGCGGCGTTCGCCCGGGTCGGGCGAGACCAGCGGCTGAAAGACGGGAAAATCGACCGAGCCGATGCGAAATCCGGCGTCGGCAAGCGTCGCCGTGTCGTCGAGGTTGTAGGGCGCCAGGTCGATCACGTTCAGGTCGTTGGCCCTGGCCCAGGCGATCATGCCCTCCAGGTCCTGTTCCCAGTTGTAACGAACGCGTCGCCAGCCGATGGGGAAATTGCCGGTGCGTGTGTTCATGCTGCTGTCTGTCCCTCTCTGCAGGAGTCACAAAAGGCGGTCGCCGCCGCAGTATAGCGCGCTTCAGTCCAGGGCCTTGATGACGACGAGGTAGTTGACCGGCGTCTCGCCGGCATGGCCGCGCGACCGGTTGCCGCCCAGCACCAGCTCGCCGGCCTCGTAGACGCGGCTGTACAGGTGCAGCATACGCGGGGAACGCCACTCATCGCGCAACTCCAGATGATGCCGGTCGCGTTGCCAGTCCCGCAGCCAGCGCGGCAACTCCACGGCGCCGGAATCGTAGCCCACGTAGAGCCGCGCGCGCCGCGCCAGGCAGAGTCGCAGGTAGGCCTCGTCGTCGCAGTCGCGGTCGACGGCGGCCAGCCGCAGCGCCGGCAGTCCGCTCAGTTCGGCCGGCATGCGGTCCAGCGCGAAACTGTCCTGCAGGTAGGCGGCCTCGCCCGGGCGAAAGGCGTAGCGCTCATGACCCGCGCCACTGCTGGTCGCCACGCCGTCCAGGAGGATGTTGTCCGGCCTTTCGTAGCGAATGGCGCAGGGCGGAGCCGGTCGCCCGTCCGCCCCGGCGATGACCGCCATGCCGCCCACGACCGAGACCAGCGGCTCCAGTTCGGTCAGTCGTTCCGCGCCGAAGCGCCGCGCCAGGGTGTCCACGAAGGCCGGCACCGCCGAGGAACCGCCGGTGCGCAGGACGACGTCGACGTCGTCGGCCCCCAGGCCGGCGTCCGCCACCACCTGCTGCAGGCCCTCGTCGACAGCGGCCAGTTCGCGCGCGATCATGCGCTCGAAGCGCTCCCGCGTAATGTGCTCGCGAATGCGTATGGGCCCCTTTTCGAAGACCAGTTCGGTCTCGCTCTCCTCCGACAGACGGCGTTTGGCCCCCTCGATTTCGCGGAAGAGCTGGTAGCCGAGGTTGCGCGTGACCAGGGCCTCAAGCGCCTTGAGCGCCTGCGGGTCGCTGCTGGTCTGCTGAAAGTCGCGGATGCGTTCCAGGTTGTGCGGCCGCGAGAGGTCCGACATCGTCTGCCAGCTGGTCAGCATCTCCAGCCAGTCGGAGGGAAAGAGACGCCGCTCGCGGTCGGTCACGCCGCGGCCGAAGTAACGCGTCAGCGAGCGCATGATGGCCCGGTCGAGGTCGTCGCCGCCGACCAGCACGCCGCGGCTGGCCAGAATCTCCGGCGCCTGGCGACCGCCGAGGCGCGCCACCGTCAGGTCCAGCGTACCGCCGCCGAAGTCGAAGACCAGGCAGGTCTCGCGCCTTTCGCTGCGCACGTGGTGCAGCCAGGCGACGGCCAGGGGTTCGGTGGCGAAGCGGATATCGCGGAAACCGGCCTCCAGCGCCGCCGTGTAAAGAATCTCCTCGGCGCGGGCGTCGACGCGCGGGTCCTCGGAAAAGCGCACCGGTCGCCCGATGACCACGTCCTCGCACTCCGCCGCGAAGTGCGCCCGGGCGCAGTCCCGCAGCGCCGCCAGCAGCAGACAGATGAGCTGATCGACCGTGTAGAAGCGATCGAAGATGCGCGTTCCCTCGTAGTCGGGGTTGCGCAATATGGTCTTGACCGACTGCAGCAGACGGCCGTGGGCGGCCACGTCGACCAGCGCCGCCAGTTCCTGCTCGTAGCTGATGGCGTCGGCGTCGCGGCCGGCCACGACGATCTCGGCCGAACCGACGATGCGTCGTCGCCAGCGCACCGGTCGGCCCGTATCATGCTCCAGATAGGCGAAGGCGGCCTCGATGCCGACGGTGCTGTTGTGCTCGCGGTCGACGTAGATCAGCGAGGGCAGCACGAAGGGGTTTTCGTTGGCCGCACTTGTGCGCACCGTCCGCAGCCGCTGGCCGTCGTAGAGGGCGACGGCGGAGTTGGTCGTGCCGAAGTCAATGCCGAGGCGCACGGGAATACCCTGTCACGGATTGATTGAAAGAGTTGTACTTGCCCGTCAATCGCTCTGGCGATGAATGGCCTGGCAGAGTACACTTGCGCCCGTTCATGGTCAAGCGGGGAGAACCTCGTGTCGCGCGAATTTCGTCATCTGGTCGCCACCCTCTTGTTGACCCTGGCCGGGTTTCAGTTCATCCGCCTGTGGATCATCGAGGAAGGCGCCCTGCCCGACTGGCCGCTGCCGCTGGCCCTGGCGATCGTCGGCTTCGTGCTGGTCGCCTGGCCGCAACGCGGGGAGGCGGAGACAGGCCTCGCAACGCTGGATGGCAGCGACGCCCTGCCGCCGGCGGTCGGCGACGACCTGACGCTCATCAAGGGCATCGGCCCGCAGCGGGCCCGCAGCCTGGCGCAGGCCGGTTGCCCGCGCTTCAGCGACCTCGCGCGCCTCAGCGAATCGGAACTGGCGCGGCTGCTGGATGACGTCGGCGCCGTGCCGCCCTCGGCGGCCACCCTGCGCGCCTGGATCCGCCAGGCGCAGATCGCCGGCGACGGCGACATGGCCTGGCTGCGCGAATACCAGGCGACCCTCAACCCCGCCGGCGAGGAGCCAGATTAAGCCGCGCTGCGCCGGCCAGGGAGGTTTCGCAGTGCCGACCGGGCAGGCAGGGAGCATCCGGTGAACGACCTGATGCTCGTCGGCGTCGTGTTTCTCGTCCTGGCGGTCTCCGGCGGCAATGACTGGGCCTGGGCTCCGGCGATCTTTCTTGTCGGGGCCGGTTTCCTTGATCAAAGGATGGGCGTCAGGAAAAAACGCGACGGCGACTGAAGTCAGTCCCCGGGGCCGGTGACATTCCGGTCCCTTCAGTCTCCCTGCGCCACTTCACAAAACTTGTACAAATTGCCGTCCACGTCCAGCACGGCGAATTCGAGGCCCCAGGGCTGTTGTCGCAATGGCCCGTTGGGATGGATGATCCCCTGTGCCTCATACTCCGCGTAGAGTGAACGCAGGTCGCTGACGTACACGTAGCAGCTGGTGTTCTGCGCAATGTAGCGGTCCCTGCAGAGCCAGTAGTGCACGCTGACCTCGTCGCGCCGGAAGATGGCGTAGTCCTCGTGCTGCGCGACGCAGCGAAAGCCCAGGCGACTCTCGCAAAACCCAACCGTGCGCCCAATGTCCAGCGAGGCGAGTACGGCAGCGATGCGCTTCAATTGGCCGGTCATGAGTGGGCGCCAGGGATCAGGCGGGCGCGGCTTCCTCGCCCTCTTCTTCCATGGCCTCCAGCGTCAGGTGCCCGTCTTCATCCACGTCGGCCAGCACGATGCCGGCCAGCGGGAAGCGCCCGGAGAGGATGCCGTCGGAGAGCACGTCCTCGACCTCGTTCTGGATCAGGCGGCGCAGTGGCCGGGCGCCGAATTCGGGATCGTAGCCGTGGTCGGCCAGCCAGCTGCGCGCCTCGTCGCTGGCCTCCAGGGTCATGGCGTGTTCCAGCAGGCGCTCGCGCACCTTGTCCAGTTCCAGCTCCACGATGTCGCGAATCTCGTCGCGCGTCAGGGAGCGGAAGACGACGGTGGCGTCGACGCGATTGAGGAATTCCGGCCGGAAGGCGCGGCGCAACTGCTCCATGACGTTGCGGCGCATGTCCACGTAGGCTTCCTGCTCGCTGATGGATTCGTCGCGCTGCAGGTCAAAGCCGAGGCTGGTGTTGCGCTTGATCGTATCGGCGCCGACGTTGCTGGTCATGACGATGATGGCGTTGCGGAAGTTGATGTTGCGGCCGCGGGCGTCGCTCAGCTGCCCCTCTTCCATCACCTGCAAGAGCATGTTGAAGGCCTCGGGGTGGGCCTTCTCGATCTCGTCAAAGACGACGATGCTGTAGGGGCGGCGGCGAATGGCCTCGGTCAACTGGCCGGCGTCCTCGTAGCCCACGTAGCCGGGCGGGGCGCCCACCAGACGCGCCACCGAATGCCGCTCCATAAATTCCGACATGTCCAGTTGCACCAGGGCGTCCTCGCTGCCGAAGAGAAACTCGGCCAGGGCCTTGGTCAGTTCGGTCTTGCCGACTCCGGTCGGCCCGAGGAACATAAACGAGCCGATCGGCCGGCGCGGGTCTTTCAGACCGGCGCGGGCGCGGCGCACCGCCTTGCTGATGGCGTCGATGGCCTCGTTCTGGCCGACGATGCGCTGGTGCAGGGCCTCTTCCATCTGCATCAGCCGCTCGCTCTCCTCGCCGGCGATGCGCATCACCGGGATGCCGGTCCACATCGACACGACCTCGGCGATGTCCTCGGCCGTCAGGCGCGGCTGGTTGTTTTGCGAGTTCCAGTTGGCCTTGAGCACGTCCAGCGATTCCCCAAGGGTCTCGCGCTGCTGCTGCAAATGACCCAGGCGCTCGTCCCGCGCCTGGTCCTCCGGCCCTTCTTCCGCCTCCAGCGAGAGCAGGGCGATGTCCTCACGCACGCGGCGCAATTCCTTCTCCATGTTGCGCACGCGCGCCGCCTCGGGGCTTTTGTACATGCGCAGGCGCGCGGCGGCCTCGTCAATCAGGTCGATGGCCTTGTCGGGCAGAAAACGGTCCGGCACGTAGCGCGCCGACAGATGGGCGGCCTGCTCAATGGCGTCGTTGGTGATCTCGACGTTGTGATGTTCCTGATAGGGGACGCGAATCCCCTGCAAAATCTCGATGGTCTCGTCCACGCCGGGCTCGTCCACCTGAATCTGCTGAAAGCGACGCTCCAGCGCGGCGTCGTTCTCAATGTGCTTGCGGTATTCATCCATGGTGGTGGCGCCGATGCACTGCAGTTCCCCGCGCGAGAGGGCCGGCTTGAGGATGTTGGCCGCGTCGACGCTGCTGCCGGCCGAGCCGGCGCCCACCAGCATGTGCACCTCGTCGATGAACAGGATGCTGTCCGAGGACTTGAGCTCCTCAATGACCCGCTTGAGCCGCTCCTCGAACTGGCCGCGATACATCGTGCCCGCCACCAGCGAGCCGACGTCCAGCTGCAGAACGCGCTTGTTCAGCAGGGGCCGCGGCGTGTCGCCGCTCACGATGCGCTGCGCCAGGCCCTCGACGATGGCCGTCTTGCCCACCCCCGGTTCGCCGATCAGCGCCGGGTTGTTCTTGCGCCGCCGGCTGAGCACCTGGATCACGCGTTCAATTTCGATCTCCCGCCCCACCACCGGGTCCAGCTTGCCCTCCCGGGCGGCGGCGGTCAGGTCCGTCGCCAGCTGGTCGACCAGTTGCGTCTTGCCTTCCCGCTGGCGCGAACGACGCTCTTCCTGCGGCGCCTGGCGGGGTTGCAGCGGGCTCTCCTGCAGCACGCGGCGCGTCTGACGCCGCACTTCCTCCGGGCTGACGCCCAGACGCTTCAGCACCTCGATGGCGACGCCATCGGTCTGGCGGACGAGGCCCAGCAGCAGATGTTCCGTGCCGATGTAATGGTGGCCGAGACGCCGCGCCTCGTCGACGGCCAGTTCCAGCACGCGTTTGGTGCCCGGTGACAGGTCGATCTGGGTGTCGCCGTTGCGGGCGCTGGCGCGGGTCAGCCGTTCGACCAGCTCCTCAATGCGCCGCTGCTCCAGACCCAGGTCGCGCAGCACACGACCGGCCACGCCGCCTTCCTCGCGCATCAGGCCCATGAGCAAATGTTCGGTGCCGATAGTGCTGTGCCGAAAACGCTCCGCCTCCTCCTGCGCCAGGCTGAGGACGCGGCGGGCCCGCTGGGTGAAGCGTTCCATCTTGTTGGGCACGTCGACCTCCCTTCGCGGGACCCTTGACGTCAGGGCAGGTCAGACGCTGCGGGGTCATGTGGGCGTCAGTCAGTATACCACCGCCAAATCGCGGACAAGGCCCGATTCGCGGCTTGAGCAGAAATATCCTGGAGAATCTTAATGTTGCGTCAGGAGAGCCAGTCCTGATCGAGGTACTCGGCGGAGTTGACGGCCTTCAGGCTGAGCCCCAGCCGGCGGGCCGCCACGTCCATCTTGACGACGCGCAGGGTCAGCGTCTCGCCTTCCTTCACCACGTCGCGCGGATGGCTGATGCGCTGCTCGGAGAGCTCCGAGATGTGAATCAGGCCCTCGATCTCGGGCGCGTCCACCAGACGGGCAAAGGCGCCGAAATTCGTCAGTTTGGTGACCAGCCCCTGCACCAGCTGGCCGACCTTGTAATCGATGGCCACCGTGTCCCAGGGGTCCGCCGCCTGACGGCGGATGCTGAGCCCGATGCGCTTGCGTTCCCTGTCCACGCTGATGACCTCGACGCGCACCTCTTCGCCGACCTTGAGCGCGTCGCGCGGGTGATTGACGTGCTGCCAGGAGATCTCGGTCAGGTGCACCAGTCCTTCAGCGCCGCCAATGTCGACGAAGGCGCCGAAATCCACCAGGCTCACGACCCGCCCCTCGCGCACCTCACCGACGCTCAGCTCCTGCACCAGCTTTTCCTTGCGCGATTCGCGCTGTTCGCGCGCGGCAGCCCGCTCCGACAGAATCAGGCGGTTGCGGCTGCGGTCCACCTCGATCACCTTGACGGCGATCGGCTGGTTGACCATGCCGCCCCAGCGCTCCTGCGGCGTCGAGCCGGAGGCGCTGCGCCGTTCGTTGCCGATCTGACTCTGCGGGACGAAACCGCGCACCAGTCCGAAGCGCACGATCAGCCCGCCCTTGTTGTAACCGGCGATCAGGCTTTCGAAGACTTCCTGGCTCTTGTGACAGGCTTCCGCCTTGCGCCAGTCCAGTTCTTCCTGGGCGTGAGTCACCGAGAGGCGGATGTTGCCCTGGTGGTCATGGGGATTGACGACGTAGACCGGGATGACCGCGCCGGGCTGCAACTGCTCAATCTGCTCGCGCTGCATGCGTTCCAGTTCGCGCCCGGGGATGACGCCTTCGTGCCCCTCGCCGAGATCCATGCGCACCTCGGTCGGCGAGGTGTTCAACACGGTGCCATCGATCACCTCGCCGCGCTGGAAGGGCGTGGGCGGCGGCGCTTCACTTGCGGCGGCCGGGGTTGCATCAGCGGCGGGCGCAGCCTCGTCGACCGTCACGGCAGCGGCGCCTGCCCCCTGCGCCTCGTCAGCGGCCTCTGCCGCAGCCGGGGCAGCCGGGGCAGCATCATCGACTGGCGCAGCGGCGCCACTCTCCCCCTGCGACTCATCGGCTGTCTTCGCCGGAGCCGGGTCGGCGGGCGGCGCCTCGGCGACCGCCTCTGCGCCAGCGACGGCCGCGGCGTCTACGGGCGTTTCAGCCCCTGCGTCATTGTTTTCTGCAGAAGGCGCTGTTTCCGCTTCAGGAGGGGCTTCGTCGCCGGGCGACTGGCGCTCCGTGCGGGCCAGCGACTCCGCCTCAACACCTGCTTCGTTTGCTTCCATGCCTGTCTACCAGTCCCTGATGTTGCACTCTGCGCGACACTATACACGAACAAGGACTCGCATTCTACCTGAACAGGGCATTAATTCCAAACACAAGAGTGACGTTCGTCTTGTTGGCTTTCCGGCCCTGCGCTAGAGTCGACGGCTCAAGCCTGGGGGAGCGCCGTGAAGACATCCTGCTTTTCCATGTACAGGGGACCGGGCCGGATCTCGATATCCGTTGGCCGGCCGCGCAA
>DAOUIB010000248.1:0-9424 GCA_034428275.1 Anaerolineae bacterium | reverse complement strand
CCCCATGCTCTGCGAATCGATTCTGACCCTGGCCCGCCTGACGCAGGCCCAGGTCGCCGTGGCCATGGATACCCTGGTCTACAACGAACACGAGCGCGACTGGTCGGCGGTGCAGATGGAATGGGCCTGGGTGCCGGAACTCTGCGTGATGTGTCAGGGCGCGCTGGAACTGACCTCGCGGGTGCTCGCCGGACTGCAGGTGAATGAAGCGCGCATGCGGCAAAACCTGGACCTGACCGGCGGCCTGCTGCTGGCAGAATGGGTGATGTTCGCCCTGGCGCCACAACTCGGCCGGCAGGAGGCGCACGACGTCGTGCATGGCTGCGCCATGGCTGCCCACGAGCAGGGGCATTCATTCGACGATCTGCTGGCAGCCGACTCGCGGGTCGCGCCCCATTTGTCGCCGGAACAAATCTCCAGGTTGCTTGACCCGACGGGCTATACTGGTCTGGCCGCTGAATTCGTGGACAGGGTACTGGCTGACAGAAGCGGAGAAACGCTTGAGTCCGGCGGCTGAGAAAAGGGAAAGAGGAGAAAATGCTCAAACTGGACACTCATCAACATTTCTGGCATCTGGAAAAGGTGGACTACCCCTGGCTGGTGCCCGCCTACGGGCCCATCTACGCCAACTTCGAGGCGCCGGACCTTGAGCCGCAGCTCGAGGAGGTCGGGATGCACAAGACGGTCATCGTGCAGGCGGCCGATTCTTACGCGGACACGGACTACATGCTGGCGACCGCAGCGGGCAACGACTGGGTGGCCGGCGTGGTGGGTTGGCTGCCCTTGCTGGACCCGGCCGAAATGGCGCGCAAGATTGGCGAGGACTATGGCAACAACGCACACTTTCGCGGCATTCGCCACCTGATTCACGAGGTTGCGGACCCCGACTGGGTGATTCAGGATACGGTGATCGAGGGCCTGCAGGTTCTGGCGGACCACGGTCTGACCTTCGATGTTGTGGCGGTGTTCCCCAATCACCTTGAACATGTCCCGACTCTCTCGGAACGCGTGCCGGACCTGAAGATGGTCATCGACCACCTGGCCAAGCCGCCGCAGGGCGCCGACGAGAGTCGCGTCTGGCGCGAGCAAATGGCCGCGGCCGCCGAGAATCCGAAGGTCCACGCCAAAGTCTCCGGCCTGAACACGGCGACGGCCGACCTCGAGAACTGGACGTGGGAGGACATCAAGCCCTGGATCGACACCGCGCTGGAGCTTTTCGGCGCCGACAGGCTGATGTTCGGCAGCGACTGGCCCGTCGCCGTGCTCGCCGGCACTTACAAAAAAGTGCATGACGAGACGGAGAAGGCCCTCGCCGACCTGGGCGACGACGAACGCGCCGCCATCTGGGGCCGCACCGGCAACGCCTTTTACGGCCTCGGGCTGGACTCATGATCATTGACCCGCAGGACATAAGCTGGCGGCCGCAACTGCCGCAGCGCATGGACATGGGCATCGGCAGCGTCGGCTGCGGCGGCATCGTGCAGTACGCCCACATGCCGGCCTATCGCAAGGCGGGCTTTCGCTGCGTCGGCGTGTACGACATCAACCGCGAGGCCGCGGCAACGGTGGCGGCGGAAAACGACATTTCGCGCGTTTACGACTCCCTGGATGAGTTGCTGGCCGACCCCGCCGTCGAAATCGTTGACATCGCCGTCCCGGCCTGGGAGCAGCTGGCCATCGTGGAGCGGGTGGCCGCCGCGGGCAAGCACATGCTCTGCCAGAAACCGTTGGCCGAGGACTTCGGCGAAGCGCTGCGCATCGTTGAACTGGCGCAGCGGGCGGGAGTTAAACAGGCCAGCAACCAGCAGATGCGCTGGGACGCGGGCATCGCCGCCAGCGCGGAACTCATTCGCAGGGGCGCCATCGGCCAGGCGACGGACGCGCAAATCCTGGTGACCATCGCCACGCCCTGGCACATGTGGCCATGGCTGGCCCAGGCGCCGCGTCTGGAAGTCATGTACCACAGCATCCATTATCTGGATTCGCTGCGTTACCTTTTTGGCGATCCGCAGTGGGTGACCAGTCGCCATGCCCGCTATGCCGACCAGGCGCCGGTCATCGGCGAAAGCAAGACGGTTACCGTACTGGACTATGAGGACGGGTTGCAGGCCACGGTGGCGGTCAACCATTACAACCTGCACGGCGAACCCGAGGCGGTCTACCGCTTCCTGGGGACGGAAGGCGCGATTGAAGGCACGATCGGACTGCTCTACGACTATCCGGATGGTCGGCCGGACACGCTGGTTTACCGCTGCGGCGATGCGGACCCGGTCGAATTGCCCCTGGACGAAAAGTGGATCCCCGATGCTTTCGTGGGGCCCATGGCGGGCCTGATGATCGCCATTGAAACGGACGGCGAGCCGGCAACGCCCTGCGCCGACAATCTCAACACCCTGCGGGTGGTCAACGCCGCCTACCGCTCGGCGGCCGAGAACCGCTCGGTGCAACCTTCCGAGATCGAGGGCTAACCATGGCGCCCGTTCCGAACCGACACAAGGGCAAGGTCGCCATCGTCACCGGCGCCGGCCAGGGCATCGGCAGGGGCATCGCCACGCGCCTGTCGCAGGAGGGCGCGACGGTCATCATCGCCGAATTCAATGGCGACAACGCCCGCGAAGCCGCCGCCGAGGTGGACAGCCACGCGGGCCAGGGCGTGGCGTTCCCGATCGACATCGGCGACGTCGACCAGATTCAGACCATGGTTGACTCGGTCGTTGCGCAGTACGGCCATATCGACATTCTCGTCAACAACGCCGGCGTGCTCCATACCATGCCCCTGGATGAAATTACGCCGGAGGAGTGGGACTGGCTGCAACGGGTGAACCAGCGCGGCCTGTTTTTCTGTCTGCAACGCGTGGCGGTGCAGATGCGCAAGCAGGTCGAGGAGGGCGTCAGCGCGGGGATGCCGCCCGCCTCGATCGTCAACCTCTCGTCCGTGGCGGGGCGCAGCGGCCGTCCCTACGCGGCCCATTACTCGGCGGCCAAGTGGGCGGTCATCAGTATCACGCAGAGCGCAGCCGAATGGCTGGCGCCCCTGGGCATCACGGTGAACGCCATCTGCCCGGGAATCGTCGAGACGCCCATGTGGGAGGACATCGACCGCATTCAGTCGGAGCGCTTTGGACTGGAACCTGGCGGCTGGATCGAGAAGAGCGTAAACGAACTGGTGCCCCTGCGCCGCGCCGCGCGCGCGGCGGAAGACATCGGGGCGACGGTCTCTTTCCTCTGCTCGGATGATGGCGCTTACGTCACCGGCCAGGCCATCAACGTGGCCGGCGGCATGGAGATGAACTGAGATGGGCCGGCTGGGTCACGTCCGAATCGCGCCCTCGGCCACCGTCGGCCGGGAGTTGCGCCTGGACGGTATCGAGACCATCGGCGTGTCGTCGCAGACCCTGGCGGAAGAAGCCATTGAGGCTGGCGCGCGGGACCTGGCCGCCCGCATTCTGCGCTACTACCGCCAGGAAATGGACATCATGAACGGCATCATGCATGTCTGGATCCAGGACACCATGCGCTACATCATCCTCAAGGCGGGCGGCAGCGATGAAAGCGCGACAGTCGCCGCTGGCGGGGTCATGCGCGCCTTCCGCGCCTACCCCTTCGGCGAGGCGGAAGAAAACAGGGCCCTGGCGGCGCTTGCGGAGAGTCGCGACGACGATGCCCGTTACTGGCTGGAGCGCATGCACCTGGCCTACCTGAACGTGCACGATCTGCAGGTGGCCTGGATGCAGGACCAACTCTCCTTCATCGCCAGCGAGTACGAGGAAGAGGCGGTGCTGGAAACGGTGTTGCATACCCATCAGGACATCTGGGGCGACCGCTACGCCGCCTGGGACGACATGACGCCCTGGGAAAAGGTCTGCCTGACGGTCGAAGGGATGCGCGGCGGTCACTTCAGCGGCGCGCGCCGCCGCGGTGACGTCATCGTCGAGGACCAGGGGGACCGCTTCATGGTGGCCTTCGATCCCTGCGGCAGCGGCGGCGTGATGCGTCGCGGCGATCCCGAGACGGGTCGCGCCCCCTGGCCGCTGGCGGCGCATGGCGTGAACGAAATTCCGCACGAGTGGATCTGGCAAAAGACGGACGTGCACTGGTACTGCGCGCATTGCGCCATCGCCATGGAGTGGCTGCCGGGTCGCACGCGCGGCTATCTGCTGCGTCCGCTGGACCACACGCTCGACCACCAGGCGCCCTGTCCCTGGTACATCTACAAGGAAGACCGTCTCATCCGCGAGGAGCACTACCCGCGCACCGGTCAACGCAAACCCCTGGAGTAATTCATGTACCACTACAGCGATTTGCCCGCGTTTCCCACCCAGGTGATCGGCAGTTACGGGACGCCGGGCTGGCTGTTCGTCGTGCGGGAGGCCATGAAGCGCGGCGAATTGGGCAGCGTCGACGTTCGCGAAGTATTCGACGACGCCACGATGCTGGCCATCATGGAGCAGGAAGAAGCTGGTCTGGACGTCATCTCTGACGGGGAAATGCGGCGGTTCAATTTTCTCGTGGGTTTCTACGACTACATGCAGGGCGTGGAGGCCATCCCCTGGGAGCGGCAACTGGGCTATCCCGGCCCGGACATGATCGATGCCTTCATCGTGCGCGAGGCAATCCAGACGCCGCAGGGTCTTGGGCTGGTCGAGGAACTGGAATTCGCCCGTCGGCGCACACAAAAACATCTGGTGACACCGCTGGGCGGGCCGGTGACCTTCGCCTTTCGCATCAATCCCGGGGAGGTCTACCGGGACAAGCGCGAAGTCGCCTGGGCGCTCGTTCCCCTGCTCAACCAGGAACTTAAGGACGTCGTGGCCGCCGGCGCGACCCACATCCAGGTGGACGAGCCCTCGGCAATCGACGACTTCGTGCCCCTCGCCGAGTTCGTGGACATGTTCAATGCCATGGTCGAAGGCGTAAACGCGACCATCGGCCTGCACATCTGCTTCGGCAACTTTCTGGGGCGGCCGGCGGTGGCCCACCGCAGCTACGAACACATCGCGCCCTGGTTCGGCAAGCTGCACGCCGACATCCTTCATCTTGAATTCGCCAACCGCGGCATGTGGCAGTCGGACCTCTTCGCGCGCCACGCAAGGGACGACCAGTTCCTGAGCGCCGGCGTGGTGGACGTGAAGGCGCGGGCCGTCGAATCGCCGGAGATCATCGTCGAGCGAACGCGGGAGCTGCTCAAATGCAATGACGCCCAACGTTTGTGGCTCAGCAGCGACTGCGGTTACAGCATGACCGCCCGTCACGTGGCGCGCGACAAACTGCGGGCCCTGGTTCAGGCGGCGCAATTGCTGCGCGCGGAAGGCTGAAGGAGGAGGGAATGCAACGTTTCGGACAGGTTGTCGGCATCAAGCCGGAGCATCTGGAGGAATACACCCGGTTGCACGCGGCGGTGTGGCCGGAGGTGCTGAAAAAGATTGCGGAATGCAATATCCGCAATTATTCGATCTACCATCACGAGGGCCTGCTCTTCGCCTACTTCGAATATCACGGCGATGACTTTGAGGCGGACATGGCGGCGATGGCCGCCGACGAGGCCACGCAGCGCTGGTGGGACGTGTGCATGCCGATGCAGGCGCCGCTCGAATCGCGCGCGGAAGGGGAGTGGTGGAAGACGATCGAGGAGGTCTTCCACACGGACTAGGCCTGGTTTGACCTAGCCCTTGGTGGCGCCGAAGGTCATGCCGCTGACCAGATTGCGCTGCACCAGAATGACGAAGATGATGGCCGGCACCATCATGATGGCGCTCATGGCCGCCATGCCGCGCCAGTCGAAGGTGAACTGCTCGGTGAAATCAAAGAGGCCGGGCGGAAAGGTGCGCGCGGCGGCGCTGCGCGACAGTACGCTCACGATCTGAAACTCGTTCCAGGCGGCCAAAAAGGCAAAGATGGCCGCCGTCGCGAAGCCTGGCAGGGCCAGGGGCAGTTCCACGCGCCAGAAAGCCGACCAGTAGCCACAGCCATCGATATAGGCCGCTTCGCTGAGGTCCTGCGGGATCTGGCGGAAGAAGCCGTCCATCAGCCAGGTGCTGAAAGGGATGTTCATGGCGATGTAAACCGCCGCCAGGCCAAAGATATTGTTCACCAGGCGCATCTGGTTGAACAGGATGAAGAGCGGCAGGCTCAGGGCCACGCCGGGGATGGCGCGGGAGAGCATGATGCCGAGAAAGGCGGCCGTCTGAAAGCGAAAGCGGAAGCGCGCGAAGGCGTAACCGGCCAGTGTGCCGATGCTGACGGCCACGACGGTGCTGATGCCGGCGGCCAGCAGGGAATTGCGCATGTAACTTTCGACCGGCACGCGCATCCGCTCATCCGGATTGAGGCCAAACATGGTGGCGAAGGCGTCCAGCGTGATTTCCTGCGGTACCCACACCGGCGGCCAGCTGTTGATTTCCACGTTGGGGCGGAAGGCAGTCAGGACAATCCAGAACGCCGGCAGGGCGATCAACACAAGAGCCAACCAGGCGAGTGCATTCAGGAAACGCTGGTTGCGGCGACGCTGGCCGGCCCTGAAGGACATCTTCAGCGCACCACGCGCGAACGCACAAGTTGACGAAAGAAATAAAGCGTGAAGGCCACCGCCAGCACGACGGTCACCCAGGACATGGCGCTGCCGAGGCCGAATTTTGTGTTCTCGATGGCCAGACGGGTGACATAAGTCCAGATCAACTCCGTGCGGTGGGCCGGGCCGCCGTCGGTCATGATGCGCACGATGTCAAAGGCACGTGAGATATCGAGCGACAGAATGGTCAACGCGATGTAGCTGAAGGGCGCCAGCAAGGGGAAGGTGATGAAGCGGAATTGTTGCCAGCTGCTGGCGCCATCGACGTCGGCGGCCTCGAAGGTCTCGACCGGCAGGGAAAGCGTGCCGGCCAAAAGAATGATGGTCAGCACGGGCAGGTTCATCCAGATGGAAGCCACGATGATGCTGAACATGCCCAGCGGCTCGTCCACCAGCCAGGCGATCTGGCCGCGTTCCTGCATCAGGCCGAGGGAAAACAGCAGGTTGTTGACCAGCCCCACGTTGGCGTTGAAGAACCAGCGGAACTGAAAGCCGACCAGGATGGGCGCGAACATCATGGGCACCATCAGCAGCGTGCGCATCAGCCCCTGGCCACGCGTGACGCGCGAAAGCAACTGGGAGAGGCCAAGGGCAATGACGTAACTGAGATTGATGGAAAGAAACAGGAAGACAATCGTATTGCCGACCGACTTCCAGAAAGTGGCGTCGGCAAAAAGTCTTTGATAGTTGCGCAGGGCCCCCGCAAGTTCGAATTTCAGGCTGTTGGGTTTGAGCAGTTCGTAAGGCGTGAAACTTACGTAGAGCGAGTAAACGAGCGGAAAAAGCAGGACGACCAGGATGAAAAGAATGGCGGGCAACAGCATGAAAACGGGAAACCAGCGGGCGCTGATACGCCCGTCGGTAAATTTCTGTTCCGGTTCAGCGCTGCTGCCGGGTTTAATCTGTGCCTGAAGCGTCATGGGCTTGCCGCGGTCCCGAGGCGAAGCGGCTCTGGCCAGGAATCCACCTGACCAGAGCCGCAGTGTGACGAACTAGCCGTAATAACCGGCGTCCGCCATCATTTGACGGGTTTCGGCAGCGGCCTGGTCCAGACCTTCCTGGGCGCTGACGTCCCCGAGCAGGATCGCCTGCATGTGCGGGTAGAAGATGTTGGAGAAGGGAATCCACTCGGCGATCAGCGGAGGAGTCTTGAAGTCTTCGGACACCTGCAACTGGGCGAGCACGAGGCGCTCGCGGTCCAGGGGATTCTCGGCCATGGCGGCGTCGTCAATGATTCGGGTCCAGACGTCATCGCGCACAGGCAAGTAACCCAGTTGGGCTTCCTCGTAGGCCACGCGTTCCGAAGAGAGGAACTTGATGAGCTGGGCTCCGGCCTCGGGGTTGGGCGCGGTGGCCGGAATGGAGAAGGCGTGGGCACCGGCCCAGCCCGAGGGGCGAACGGCATCGCCGCCGACGCTCAGGCCGGTGAAGCCGCGGGCCAGACCAAAGTTGTTGTTGATGGCACAGTTGTCCGGGCTCTGGAAGTAGGCATACCAGCCGTACCATTCAAGTTTGATGGCCGTGTCGCCGTTGCAGAAATACGCAGCCACGCCATCCCAGAGCAGGTCGGTGGTGTCCACCGGGATGATGCTGTCCTCGTACCATCCCCGCAGCAATTCGGCGACGGCCACACCGATGTCGTCATTGAAGGTCGGCTCCCAGTTCTCGTTGAAGAGCGAGCCACCGCTGGCGAAGTGCATCTCGTAAAAGCGGCCGGTGAGGGCCTCCTCGCGGCCGGCGAGCGTGTAACCGAAGGTGCTGTGGCCGTTCTCGACGAAGAAACGCGCCTGTTGGTCGATCTGTTCCAGGGTCGTCGGTACGCTCAACTCTTCGCCGGTGGCCGCCATGTATTCCGCGGCGATCTCTTCATTCTCGTAGAGATCGAGGCGGTAATGGATGGGGCTGATATCGGCATGGCGCGGGATGAGGTACAGATTGCCGTCGACCGTAGCCGCATCCATAATGGCCGGACTGAAGGCCGCCAACTCTTCCTCGCTGAAATAGTCATTCAGCGGCAGCAGGAAGTTGGTGTACTGGGCCATGAAACTGGTGTGGTCCCAGGCGACGTCGTAGTCCGCTGCGCCGGTGGCGAAGTCCACCTTCAGCTTTTGGTCAATGGCGAAGCCGTCCAGCAGGGCCACAATTTCCACGGTGGCGCCGGTGGCCTCTTCAAAGACGGATATCGACTCATACATGACCTCATAGGTGCCGCCGCCGATGTTGGCCATGCGGATGTTGACGCCGCTCAGGTCCATGTCGAGACCGGCGTATTGCGGCTCGCCCATGTCCTGCGCCGCCAGGCCGGTGCCGAGCATGAGCACGAGTATGAAAACCAGCAGTCTTGCCTTGTGAAGCATTGCGGGACCTCCTGTCCAGTTTCGATTACGGGAACCAGGGAGCCAGAAACAGTAACCCCGCTTGCCGGCCTTCCACGTATCCCGTTAAACTGCAATCCTGACGCGTTTTTGATGAAGGCGCAAGAATTCGTTGTGCGAACCGGCGAAAGTCCACAGGCGGCCCTGCGCGGGGAACCAAGTTACGTTTGGCGTGCGGGCCAGGAACGCCGTCTGCAGATGATTGCGCGCCATGCCCGGCTGGAGCGGGCGCTGGTGCTGGAAGCGGGGGGCGGAACCGGCATGTACGCCCGGCAAATTCAGGAACGCTACGCGGCAAGGGTGGAGCTCTTTGACATTGAACCGGACCGGGTGCTGCGGGCCAGTTCGACGACACCTCACGCCCTGGTCGCCGCCGCGGAAAGGCTGCCATACGCCAGCGACCGATTCGATACGGTGCTGTCCAACGAGGTGCTGGAGCACGTACGGGACGACCGCCAGGCCCTGCGGGAAATGATACGGG
>DAOUIB010000247.1:0-1872 GCA_034428275.1 Anaerolineae bacterium | reverse complement strand
GGTCCAGCAAGACCAGATCCGCCAGATAGCCCGGCGCCAACCGGCCCAGACGGTCGTCCATGTGCGTGGCCCAGGCGGGCCCCGTGGTTAAGCCCTGCAGGGTCTCCGCGGGAGTGAGCCGCAGTTCCGGCAGCCATCCCTCAAGCCCCGGCGAACCGTCCGGCCGGCGTCGGGTGATCGCCGCATAAAAGCTCTTCAGGGGTTCAATCGGCTCCACCGGTGAATCGCTGCCCAAGGCAACGCGCGCGCCCAGGTCCAGCTGGGCGCGAATGTTGTAGGACCACTGGACCCGTTCGCCCCAGCCCCACTCCGCGGCGAGGTAATCCGACGTGGCATGCAGCGGCTGCATGGAGGCGACCAGGCCCAGGGACTTCAGCCGGCCGATGTCCTGCGGGTGAATGAGTTGAACATGTTCAATTCGGTGGCGCAGATCGGCAGGGGCCTGGCCGCGACTCGCCTCTTCCTGGCGCGCGGTTTCAAAGACGTCGAGGACGTCGTGAACGGCGCGGTCGCCGATGGCGTGAATCGTGCTGGCGAAACCGGCGGCGCTGGCGCGGCTGACCAGGGCCTGCATTTCCTCGCGTTCAACCACGGCCACACCGAGGTTTTCAGAGTCGTCGTCATAGGGCGCCAGCATGAGCGCCGTGCGGGGACCAAGCGCTCCGTCCGCGAAAATCTTTTGCGCCCCGATCCGGAGCCAGTCGTCGCCGAAGCCGCTGCGCAGTCCGCTCAAGAGGGCGTGATCGATCCACTCGCAGTTGATCTGCTTGGTGACCCGCAGCGCCAGTTCGCCGCGTTCCCGCAGAATCTGCAGGGCCTGCAGACAGTCCGGCCCGTCAAAGTCGTGCAGCCCGGTCAGGCCGGCCGCGAGGGCTTCTTGCTGCGCCGTCGCCATCAGGGTGGCCAGTTGTTCGGGGTCCGGTTTGGGAATGTGGTCGCTGACCAGGTCCATCGCCGTTTCGAACAACATGCCGTCCGGTTGGCCCTCGTCGTCGCGGCCGACGTAGCCGCCTTCGGGGTCCGGCGTATCAACATTCAAACCGCTCAAACGCAGGGCCGCGCTGTTGACCCAGGCCGCGTGACCGCTCTTGGCGTCCAGGTACACTGGATTCGCCGGCGCCACCCCGTCCAGGTCCGCGGCTGTCGGGAAACGCGTTTCGGGCCAGAAATCCTGGGACCAGCCGTATCCCGTGATCCATTCGCCTGGCCTGCAAGACCGGACGCGGTCGGCGACGCGAGACAGCGAATCTTCTTTGGAGGGCAATTCAAAGACATTCACTTCCTGCAATGAACGGGACGTCATGGCCCAGTGAACGTGGGCGTCGGTCAAACCGGGAATGACCTGCGCGCCGCCCAGATCGTCCCGAACCGTGTCGGGCCCGGCCAGCGCCAGCATGTCCTGGTCCGAACCCGTTGCGACAATGCGCTCGCCAATCAGGGCCAGGGCGCTGACACGGGGGCTGGCCGGATTTTGGGTCCAGATTCGACCGTTGTAGAGGACTCGTTCCACGACGCTCATGTTTGCTCCAGTAACTTCAGGGCGGCCTGCGCTTCCCCTTTCGTGGGAACGCCCTCAATCCAGGGACGGGTGATGGTGTTGGCGCCCAGATGCGCCGCCACCCGGCAAACACCAGGCATGTTGCTGCCCAGCAAATGGGCGCAGGCCAACACAGCGGCAGCAAAAACGTCGCCGGCGCCGGTCGTATTGGTCACCGAAGGCCGGGGCGTAGCGTATTCATGTGGGCGGCCATGACGATAACATGTACCGCCACGTTCAGCCCTCGTGACAAAGAGCCAGGGCACCTGGGCCGCAAGGTCCTGTTCCAGTTCCGGCGCTTCGGCGAAATCCTCTTCGCTGAGCACAGATCGGAA
>DAOUIB010000246.1:0-6931 GCA_034428275.1 Anaerolineae bacterium | reverse complement strand
CGACGCGCGCAGCGTCGAGGTCCACCGCGCGGATGCGGACGTGGCCCTGTTTGCGGAAACGGAGGTCATCGAGGGCGGCGAAACCTTGCCCGGTTTTCAGGTGGCAGTGAGCGAACTTTTCCCCGACTGAACGCGGGAGTGAGAAGCAGGGGCTGCGTTGAACAGCCCCTGCCGTTGCTGATTATTCCGGCAGGCCGTAGACGCGGGTCTCGGGGCGGAAGGCGGCCCAGGCGAACCAGAAGTGCGGGAAGGCGAGGTGCTGCCGCAACTGGCTGCCCGCCAGTTCACCCTCCAGCGCCGTGCCGAAGACGTTCCAGTGCGTGCCGGTCTGCTCGTCCACGATGCGCCCTTCGTCATCCAGGGCGAAGCTGAGCACCTGACCCTCCAGTTCGCGGTCATAGAGCGCGGCCATGCCGACGTCGCGCGAACTGTTGATGTCGCTGGCGTCCAGCGCGCTGGTCTGGCCCGGCTGCCACAGGGCCACGACCTCGAAATCGGCGATGCTGTCGTTGATGACGGGCATCTCTCTCAGGGCCGGGAAGGGCCAGGCGACGGACTCGCCGCCCAGGAAGGCGCCCAGCACGCGCTCGGTCGCGAAGAGTCGCCCGTCCGGCTCGCCGAAGAAGAGGAAGGGCCGCGGGCTGCTGTCGTAGCCGACGTAGGGGTTGGAGCCGTAGCCGCGGAAGCCGGGCGAGAGCACTTCACCCTGCGGATACTGCTGCGCGAACTCGCCGAAGCTGACCAGCAGTGAGGGCAGCAATTCCAGCTGGGTGCCGGCGTAGCTGCCGACGATGCCCTCGCCGGTGAACTGCTGCCACCAGCTCTTGGTCAGGTCGTCCCACATCACCAGGTCGCTGTGGCGCAGGTTGCCGGAGACGCCGAAGCGCAGCGTCTCGCCATCCACCCGGCGGTCAAAGACCACGGCCGAGTTGCAGAGCGGGCAGAAGGTTACGGCGACGGGCCGGTCGTCGAAAACGTCGTTGACGATCTCGTGGCGCGTCAGAATCGCCAGGGGATAGGCGCGGGCGATGCCGTCCAGTTCCAGCGAGAGCACGGGTGACTGCGGTTGCAGCCACTGACCGGCGACCTCGAGCGAGTCGAAGGCCGGGTCATCGATGGGCGGAATGCCGTCCGGCGGCACGCCACCGGAGAAGATCTCCTCCAGCGGCACGGTGTGCATGCAGAAATCGGTGGTATCCCAAAAACTTGTGAAGCGTACGAAGGAGGGCGCCGCGCATCCCGATTGTCCGCTCATGGGCGCGCCCTGCAGCGCCAGCGCTGCAGCGAGAATTGCGGGCGCGAGCAGAAGGAGCGCGTGTCTGCGTCGCAGCCCCGGGAGAATACTCATGGTCAGGCCTTTCCCTGTTGTGCATCCCTTTTCTGGATGCGTTGAGGTCTGCAAACCTTACCTGCATCGCCCAACGCAGTCCAATGCGGTTGACAGGGCCGCCGCCGCCGCGGCATGATGGGCGCCCGCCGCAAGGCCGCCCTGACCGCTACGAGACCAGGTTGATGTACGTTCCGCGCACCCGGCAATTCTGGTCCGTCGCCATTTCACACTTTGCGCTCGACGTCGTCATGAGCTCGGTCCCCGTGCTGCTGACGTTCATCAGTCTCTACGTGTTGCCCATGAGCGCCGTGCAGTTCGGCCTGATCGTCGGCCTGATGCAACTGACGGGCGCCGTCACGCAGCCGATGTTTGGCTGGCTGACGGACCGCATCGGCGGGCGCTGGACCGGTTCCATTGGCGTCTGCTGGACAGCCAGCCTGCTTCTGATGGGCCTGCTGGCGGCGGAGAGCGGCCTGATGCTCCTGATGGCCGTCATCTTCATCATCACCGCCCTGGGCAGCGGCGCTTTCCACCCGGTCGGGATGAAGTATGCGGCCGAGAGTCACCCGCCGCGCGAGGCCAGTAACATGGCCTGGTTCTTTCTCGCCGGTCAGATGGGCCTGGCCTTCGGGCCGGCCCTGGTCGGGCTGCTGCTGGAAAACGCCGTGCCGCTCAGCAACGCTTTCGGCGCGGCGCTGGGGCCGGGCCTTGCGGGTCTGTTGCAGGGGCGGGGATCGGCCTTGCCGGCCGTGTGGGTGACCCTGCTGTCCCTGCCCGGCTTTTTCCTGATCCTGATGCATTTGCCGGGGCGTCGCGCGCATCGCGCCGCGGCGGGGGCCAACGCAGCGACGGGCAGGGGCAACGGCGTTCGCAATCGTCTGTCGCTGGCCGTCGTCCTGCTTTTTGTCGCCATGGTCAGCCTGCGCAGTCTGGGCTCACCGGGGGTGGTCTCCTTCATCCCCTTCCTCTTCCAGCAGAAGGGCTGGACGCCGGCGGAATACGGCCTGATTGCGAGTTTGTTCTGGGTCGGTTCCGGTCTCGCGGGCGTGTTTTTCGGCGGCCTGGCGGACCGCTATGACCAGCGCCTGGTGATTGCGGTCAGCATGCTGCTGTCGGCGCCGACCTTCTTCCTGCTGCCCCTGGTGGATGGCGTGCCGGCTTTCACGCTGGCGGTCCTCTCCGGCACGCTGAGCGGCGCCTCTCACGGTCTGGTAGTCGTGCTGGCCCAGGGTTTCCTGCCGGCCAGCAGGGCGATGGCTTCCGGCGCGGCGCTGGGCCTGGTATTCGGCACCGGCGCCGTGGGCAGCGCCTTCATTGGCTGGCTGGCCGGCATCATTGGCCTGGGGCCTTCCTTCCAGCTGGTGGCTGTCGCGATTGTGCTGGCCAGCCTGCTGACCTTGTTGCTCCCCGCGCAGTCGCGCCCTGCCGGGCCGACGAAGGAGGAGGTCCTGCCGGCGCGCAGCAGTCAGGGTGAAGTTAATGTCTGAAAGATAAGGCCATTTTTTGTAATTGTTAATGTTCTGATGTAAGTTCATGCGCCAAGGGGGGCACAAGCCCCGGAGCAGCTGCGTGTCACAGGCTCCCTGAAACGGGACAGGCTGTGGGTACAAGGCCAATCTCGTTTGATTTGCAAGGCAGGGAGTAGCAAGATGGCAGACCGCATCAAGGGCGTTGTCAAGTGGTTCAACGCCGACAAGGGTTACGGTTTCATCACCCAGGAGGGTGGGCCGGACGTCTTTGTTCATTACACGGCGATTCTGGGCGGCGGATTCCGCAGCCTTGATGAAGGCGAAACGGTGGAGTTTGAGATCGTTGAGGGCCAGAAGGGCAAGCAGGCCAGCAACGTCTCGCGCGTCTAGACGAAAAAATCCCGCGACAGCCAGACTCCGGCGGGATCTGCCCCGCTGTTTTTGTATTTGGCAAGTCATGTGCGCGTAGCGCTTTTCAGCGAGACCTTTCTCCCGCGCTCTGACGGAATCGTCACCGTCCTCTGTCGACTGCTTGATCAACTGGCCGCCCGCGGCATCGAGTCGATGCTGTTCACGCCGCAGCTCGGGCCGGTTGAGCGTTACGCCGCCACAAGGGTCTGCAGCGCGCCAGGCCTGCCCTTTCCGCCCTACGCGGACCTGCGCATGGCCCTGCCCACGCCGCGGCAGTGGCGCCGCCTGCGCGATTTCGCGCCGCAGGTAACCCATTTCCTGCATCCTTCCATCTTTGGCCTGGCGGCCTGGTGGGGCGCGCGCCGCCAGGGCCTGCCCACGCTGGTCTCCTGGCATCTGGATTACGGGCGCATCGCCCGTCACTGGCGCGTGGGGCCCCTGCATGCCGGCGCCATCGAGCCGGGCATCAACCTGCTGACGCGCCAGGTGATCGGGCGCGCCGATTGCGCCCTGGCGCCCTCGCGCAGCGCCCAACAACGCCTGCGCGACATCGGCGTGACGGCGCCGGTGCAGCTGTGGCGGCGCGGCGTGGACAGCGAGCGCTTTCACCCGCGCCACGCGGACGCGGCCATGCGCCGGCGTCTGGCCGCCGTCGATCCGCAGCAGCTGCAACTGCTGTACGTCGGCCGTCTGTCCATGGAAAAGGGGCTGGGTTCCCTGCGTACGGTTCTGCAGGCCCTGCCGCAGGCGCAACTGGCGCTGGTCGGGGACGGGCCGGCGCGGCGCCCGCTGGAAGCGCAGTTCGCCGGGCTGCCGGTGCGCTTTACCGGCGCCTTGCAGGGTCGGGAACTGGCGCAGGCCTACGCCAGCGCGGATGTCTTTGTATTCCCGTCCCTGGCCGAATCCTTCGGTCTGGTCGTGCTGGAGGCCATGGCCTCGGGTCTGCCGCTGGTGGCGGCGCGCAGCGGCGGCGTGCCGGAACTGCTGCGCGAGGGTCGCAACGGCTACAGCTTCGCGCCGGGCGACGAGGCCGGGCTGTTGCATGGCCTGCGCCGCCTCGCCGCCGACGCGGAGCATCGCCGGGCGCTGGGCCGCCAGGCGCGCGCGGACGCCGAGGGGCGCAGCTGGTCGGCCGCCATGGACGAGGTCATCGCGCACTACGAAAGGCTGGCCACGCCGGATCGACGCTGAGTCGCCTGTGGTAAACTCGAATTCACGCCAGAGCGCGGGAGCCTGCGGCCGTGTCAACCAGGGGTCTCTCCAGCACAGAAGTCGCCGCACGGGTAGCGCGCGGCGAGGACAACGCCTGGCAGCCGCGCGTGGGCCGCAGTTACCTCGACATCCTGCGCGACAACCTTTTCAACATCTTCAATCTGGTGCTCTTCCCGCTGCTGGGCGTCATCGTCCACTTCCGCGAGTATATGGTGGCCCTCTTCGCGGGCTTCAGCGTGGTCAGCAACGCCCTGCTGGGCACGGCCCAGGAGATGATCGCCAAACGCCGCCTTGACCGGCTGGTGGCGCTGTCGGAACACAAGGTGCGCGTCTGGCGCGACGGGGCGCTGAGCGAAGTCGGCATCCGCGAACTGGTGATCGACGACGTCCTGCCGCTGCAGCCGGGCGAACGCCTGGTGGTGGACGGGCGCGTGTTGGCCAGTGACGCGCTGGAGCTCGACGAATCGCAACTGAGCGGCGAATCCGATTCCGTGCTCAAGGAGGTCGACGATGCCGTCTACTCAGGCTCCTGGTGCGTCGCCGGGACGGGTCTGATGGTGGCCACGGCCGTCGGCGCGGACAGCATGATCAACCGCATCGCGCAGTCGGCGCGGGCCTGGAAACACCCCCTGACGCCCACCCAGCGCAAGGTGATGGTCATCGTCGACGTCGCCATCCTGCTGATGCTGGTGCTGGCACCCATGCTCTGGCTGGCCGGCACCCTGGCCGGGCTGGACCTGCTGGAGCGCGTCAAGGAGAGCGTGGTCTTCATCACCAGCCTGGTGCCCTACGGCCTGCTGCTGGTGATCATGATCTCGCTCACCATCGGCGCCCTGAGCATCGCCCGCCACCAGACCCTGGTGCGCCGCGTCAACGCCGTCGAGTCCCTGGCCAACGCCACAGTGCTCTGCTTCGACAAGACCGGCACGCTCACCGAAAACCGCCTGGTCGTGGCCGACATCCTGCCGCTCAACGGCGCGACGCCGGAGGAGGTGCGGCGCCAGCTGCGGCGCTACACGGCCAATCTGGCGCACCGCAACGGCACGGCCGCGGCCGTCGCCGGGCACGTCCTGGCGGCCCTGCCGCCGCCCGCCGTGGAGAAGCTGCGCGAGATCCCCTTCAGTTCGGCGCGGCAGTGGGGCGCCGTGGTGTTGCCGCAGGAGACCCTGATTCTCGGCGCGCCCGAGCGTCTGCTTGAGAAGGATGAAGCCGGTCTGCGCGAAGAGGCGCAGGGACTCTCGGCGCGCGGCCTGCGCGTGCTGACCTTCGCGCGCAGCGTCACCCCGCCGCAGGACGGCCGGCTGCCCGGCGACGCCGAGCCCCTGGCGCTGGTCACGCTCAGCGACAGCCTGCGGCCGGACGCCGCCGACACCCTGCAGAACTTCCGCGAGCAGAAGGTGGGGCTGAAGGTCATCTCCGGCGACCACATGGAGACCGTGCGCGCCATCGCCGGCGCGGCGGGCATGGCGACCGAACCCGCCTGGACGGGGCCGCAGCTGGAGAACATGGGCGACGCGGAATTCGCGGGGGCGGCGCAGGGGGGCAGCCTCTTCGCGCGCGTCGCGCCGGAGACCAAGCGACGCCTGGTGGAGGCCCTGCAGGCGGGCGGCGCCCACGTCGCCATGGTGGGCGACGGCGTCAACGACGTGCCGGCGCTGAAGCAGGCCGACCTGGCCATCGTGATGAACGACGGCGCCCGCATCGCCCGCGAGATCGGCGACATTCTGCTGCTCAACAACGCCATGTCGACCCTGCCGCGGGCCTTCGCCGAGGGCCGCGAGATCACCCAGACGATCTACGGCACGGTGCGCATGTTCCTGACCAAGACCTTCTACAACGTGCTGCTCTTCGTCTTCGTGGGCTTCATGGCGCTGCCCTTCGCCATCACGCCGGTGCAGATCAACTGGGTGACCTTCGGCACGGTCAACGTCATCGCGACCCTGGTGGCGATCAAGTGGCTGCGGCCGGCCTTCATGGCCAACTTCCGCGAGGACGTCTTCGACTACGTGGTCAGCGGCGCCTTCATCGGCTCGGTGATGATGGCGCTGCTCTACACGGCGACCTACTTCGCCACGGGCCGCGACGCGGCGGCGGCGCGCAGCGCGCTGTCCATTTTCGCCACCTTCTTCGGCATCCTCATCTTCTGGAACACCTTCGGCATCGATTTCGCGCGTCCGCGCACGCTCTGGCAGCAGCGCACGGCGACCTTTATCGGCCTGGCCTTCACGCTGCTGGTGATTCTGGGTTTCTACGCGCAGCCGGAGCTCTTCGAGTTCGTGCGGCCGGACGCGGGCATCATCGCGCTGATCACGTCGATATTGCTGCTGACGATCGCGTTGCTGAGCCTGGCGATGCGTCAGCGGGGTTTGTTGCACCGTCTGTGGCTGCTGTTTGAGCGCTAGTTCCCCGCCAGACCGGCGCTGCGCCATCCCAGCGGGACGGGCGACTTGATAAGTCGCCCCTGCGGGATGCTTCGGGCTGGCCGGGCGACTTGATAAGTCGCCCCTAC
>DAOUIB010000245.1:0-2139 GCA_034428275.1 Anaerolineae bacterium | reverse complement strand
TTTGATTGCTATTGGAGGGAGAATACATTGTTGTCGTATGACACATTTTCCCATTTGTGCCATACCATGTCGCCCGCCACGTCGCACTCGAGTTGTGGTCCGCGCCTGACGGGCGATTTGATAAATTGCCCCTGCACGGGAAGGGCTCTCGCGACTCAGCGGAAGGGCTCCCGCGACCGAGCGGGAAAGAGGTTGGGGGTGAGGGCCATTGCTTCTGCCCGCCCTGCGTTAAACGCCTGGCCACGTTCCTCGCAGCGCGCTATCCTCCGGGTCCCTCTTCCAACCGTTGCCAAAGTCCCTCTCCCTGAGGGAGAGGGATTTAGGGTGAGGGCCGGCCCCACAAGGATTTCCCATGAAACTCGTATCCATCGCCCCCGACATGCGCCTCGGCATCTGGCTTGACGACGCCGTGGTCGATACCTCCGCCGCCGGCATCGCCGGCATGCCCGGCACCATGGCCGACGCGCTCAACGGCGGCGCAGCCGCCCTCGACTCGCTGCGCAACCTGGCCGCCGACCCGCCGGAGGGCGCCCTGCTATCCGCCGACCAGGTGACGCTCGGCCCCTGCGTGCCGCAGCCGGGCAAAATCCTCTGCGTCGGCCTCAACTACGCCAGGCACGCCGCCGAAGGCGGCCAGGCGATTCCGGAAACACCGGTGCTCTTCTCCAAGTTCAACAACAGCCTCGCCGGCCCGGACGAGGACGTCCCCCTGCCCGCCAGCGCCGTCGAATACGATTACGAAGTCGAACTGACCGCCGTCATCGGCAGGACGACGCGCGACGTCAGCGTGGACGACGCCCTCGATCACGTCGCCGGCTACTGCTGCAGCAACGACGTCAGCGCGCGCGACCTGCAGATGCTCACCGGTCAATGGCTGCTGGGCAAAACCCTGGACAAGTTCCTGCCGCTCGGCCCCTGGCTGGTGACCGGTGACGAGGCGCCCGACCCGCAGGCGCTGGGTCTGCGCTGCTGGCTCAACGGCGAGTTGCGCCAGGACTCCAACACCGCGGACATGATCTTCAGCGTTTCCGAGATCGTCAGTTACACCAGCCGCTACATGACCCTCGAGGCCGGCGACGTCATCTCCACCGGCACGCCCGAGGGGGTCATCATGGGGATGGACCCCCGCGTCTGGATGAAGGCCGGCGACTTGGTCAGCGTCGAGGTCGATGGCCTGGGCCGGCTGACGAACCGCCTGATTTAAGCCAACCTGTTTCGCAGGGGCGACATATCATGTCGCCCGCCGCGTCGCCGGCGACACGTGGTCCGCGCCTGACGGGCGATTTGATAAATCGCCCCCTACACCCCCAGCGTCCCGAAGTAGTGCTCGTAGAAACGGTCAACGTCCACTGACGTTGCCACCTCGTGCGGGCCGTCGGCGCTTTCCCGCCAGCCCGTTTTCCCGGGCGACCGGTCCAGATCGACCGTCACCTGGCCGCGCGTGAAACCGCAGATCGCCTCATCAAACAGACAGACCGCCGCCAGCGGATCGTGCAAGGTCATCTCCGCGCGTTCCGTAAACCACACTTCGGCGAAGTCCATCACCGGCCGTAGCAGCCGCTGGCTGAATCGCCGCCGCACTTCCTCCGGCGAGAGGCGCACCTGCGTCGTCACGTCCAGCCCAACCGAACGGTGGGGTTGCACAGGCGCGCGGTACACCATCGCCGTCGCATGGGGGTCGAGGATGGCGTTCCATTCCTCGAAGTCGCGTACACCGCTCCAGTAGGAGCCGCCCATCAGCATCAGCCCTCCCAGCAGTGAGGGGATTTCCGGGTCCGTGGCGAAGAGCAGCGCCACGTTGGTCAGCGGGCCGATGGGCAACAGCCACACCTCGCCCGGATGCGCGCGAATCGTCTGCCGCATGAATGCGATCGCCTCGCCGCGCGGGAAGTCCGTCGCGTGCGACCAGTCGCCGAGGGCGTCGGCCTGCGGCGACATGGGTTGGCGCTGCTCGATCAGGAAAGGCTGCTCCGCGCCGATGTAAATCGGGATATCCTTTCCCGCCTCGCGGCAGAGCGCGCTGGCCAGCATGGCACGGCGCTGCCCCTCGCCGGTGACCGTCGTGATCCCCAGCAACTCGCAGTCCGGCTGCGCCAGCAGGTAGGCCAGGCAGGCCGCGTCGTCGATGTCCGAGCCAAT
>DAOUIB010000244.1:0-2685 GCA_034428275.1 Anaerolineae bacterium | reverse complement strand
GCAGGCTCTGGGATTGTTGCAGCAATGGTTCGGTCTTCATGGCTTTCTGGTCGTTCCGGCGCTGCTTTTTCTCCTGTACGAACTTTACCTGGGGCGGCTTTCGATCTACAGCGTCTGGCTGGTCGCCGCCCTGGGCGTCGGCCTTTTCTCCGGCAAGTGGGGCGCGGGGGACAGTTATTTCAGTACGGCCATCGCCGCCACTTGCATCCTCTCCGGCGTTGCCTGCACGCGCCTGCTGGCCAACCTGTCCGGCAAGGGGACTCTTCGATCTGTCCTTGCGCTCCTGCTCATCCCCCTGCTCTACCTGGGTTATGCTCGCGCAGTCCTCCATTTGCCGACCCGTACCGCGCCATTTGACTCCATTGCCGCCCTGCTGGACGTCAGGCCCAATGCCCTCAATGGCTTTTATGACTCGGCCCGCAGCCGCGGGGGAGATTTTCCTCCCGGTTATGCCGACATCGGCCACCTGACAAGCGACGAAGACCTCCGCGCCGGCGAGGAACTGGTGGCGCTGGTGCGCGCCGCAGAAGGCCCCGTGCTGAGCGAGGACGCCTCCTTTGCGCTGCTCGCCGGCAAGGACGTGGTCACCAATCCCACGCAGTTGCTCAACCTGGCCAACAATGGCCTGTACAGGGGCGAAGCGTTGCAACAAATGTTGCAGGACAGGGCCTTCGGCCTCATCATTCTGCGTGCCGGCTTCTTCCCCGGCAGCATTCTTCAGGCCATCGGCGAGAATTACGAACCCGACCGGGTGATCAGCATGAACGGCTTCGACTATCGCCTTTACAGGCCGAAACCGGCGCAGGAACCATGAGCAGCGCGCTGCTGACCCATCCCCGCTTCGTGGAGCATGAGTTGCCCGGCCATCCGGAGTCGCCGGACCGCATGCGCGCCGTCTGGCACAAGCTGAAACAGGCCGGAATCACTGAGCGCATGATTCAGGTCACGCCCGCACCCGCCAGCGACGAGGCCATCCTGCGCGCCCACAGTCCTGGCTATCTGGAGCTGCTGCAACGAGTCTCGCGGGACCACGCGCAGCAGATCGTGATGCTCGACCAGGACACCTGGCTTGCGCCGGGGTCCCTGCAGGTGGCCCGTCTGGCCGCCGGCGCTTGCCTGGGCGCCGTGGACGCCGTGCTGACCGGCGAAGCGGACAATGCCCTGGTCGTCGCCCGACCGCCGGGCCATCACGCCTGCCCGGGCGCTGCCATGGGTTTCTGCCTCTTCGGCAACGTCGCCATGGCGGCGCTGCACGCCTGCGCCGTCCATGGCCTGGAGCGCGTCATGCTGGTGGACCTGGACGTACACCACGGCAATGGCAGTCAGGACATTTTGTACAGCGACGGGCGGGTTGGCTTTTTCTCTATCCACCAGTCTCCGCTTTATCCCGGCACCGGCGCCGCTCTGGAGACCGGCGCAGGGCCCGGCAGCGGCTTCACCGCCAACATTCCCCTGCGCGCCGGTCACGGCGACGCCACCTACCGGGCGCTGTTTGAGTCGCTGCTATGGCCACTGGCGCGTCGTTGGCAACCGCAACTCGTTTTGGTCTCGCTGGGATTCGACGCGCATCATGCGGACCCTCTTGCCAACATGCGTTTGACTCTGGCCGGCTATGACTGGATGGTCAGGGAGCTGCTGGACCTGGCGCGGGACATTTGTGCGGGACGGGTGATCTTTGCCCTGGAAGGCGGCTACCAGCTTGAGGTGTTGGCGCATGGCGTACAGAATCTGGCGCATCGCCTGCTGGGTGAAGAGGGGTTCAGCGATCCCTTCGACAACAGCAGTTTGCGTACACGGTCCGATTCACAGGATGTGATTGACAGGAGTCGCCGCATTCACGCCATCTGAGCGGCCTCAACCCTGTTGCAAAGCCTGACGCAGGCGGGCAATTGCCTCCATATGCCCCTGCAAGACGTCCAGGCGATCGTGGTCGCGCAGGGTCAGGGCGTCCATTCGGCTGTAGACCGGCACGAGGATTTGTTGGCCATATTGCGTCAGGCGGATGCGTTCCTGATCGCTGACCTTTTGCAGGGCGTCCCGAAAGCTGTCCTGCATCTGGCGGATTCGGGCGTCGAATTCCTCCAGAGCTTGCGATTCCAGACGGCGGTAACGTCGCAGGGTCAGGGCAGAAGCGATCAGGGCCACAGGCGCTCCGACAACCACCGCCGGGAACGCCAGGGCCGCCGCGCCCGCTCCCAGAACCGGACCAGGGGCGGCAACCCCCAGCAGGGTGACCAGTGTCCCTCCCAGGGCAGCGAGGGAAGACGTCGCCAGATTATTGATCCTGGTCAGGCCCGAACTTCGTATGTCGTCCAGCGCCGCCTCGCCCACGCCGGCTTTGAGTTCAGATCTGGCCAGGCGCAGGGCTTCCTGCAGACTCTCGCGCTGACTGGCGTAGACGCTGGCATCCAGCCCGCCGGGCTCCTGTTCCAGCAGGTCCGCCAGTTGCTGCAGGCGTTCGATGACTCCGCGCCAGTAAACCCGGCTTTGATCCAGCAGGACGCCAACGAAGGCAGAACCCAGCTGGTCCAGGTCCTGCAGGGACCGGCCGACGACCTCCTCCTGGAAGGCTTCCTGCAGCGTTTTCTGCCGGCGAGCCCGGCCCCAGCGGCGCAGCGAGAGGTTCTCGCCAAGAAAACGATGGCCGCGCAGCCGCAGGTCAGCAAACACCTGGTCACTGTTGCC
>DAOUIB010000243.1:0-3087 GCA_034428275.1 Anaerolineae bacterium | reverse complement strand
CCGGCTGCTTCGTAGAAGGCGATGTTGGGTTTAACGGCGCAAATGGACTCGAGGGTGGCCCGAAGGATGTGTTGATTGAAGCTGAAGAGGGGGTGTTCGTCCTGCAGGAAGCGCGACGGCAAGCGCCCGGTACGGCTGTCCAGGCCCAGGCAAAGCAGCGAGTTGACGCGTTTGGCCCGCCGCCGGTACTTCGCGATGGCCATCATGGGTCGGGATCGGCGCGCCAGTCGCGCGGGTTGCGCTGCCAGGCCTCGATTTGCCCGCGGGCCGCGTCGTCGAGCTGACCGCGGGCGACGGCAGCCGACAGCAGCGCCCCGAAACTCACCAGCGGCCACAGGCGGACGTCGTGTCGGTGAAATGCCTGCCGGGCCTCCTCAAGGTCGTAGGAGGTGATGGACAGGCAGTCCGTGACCGTGGCGCCGGCGGCGCGCAGGGCTGTCACGCCCGAAAGGCTGCTGCCGCCGGTGGTGATCATGTCCTCAACCAGCAACACACGCCGGCCCTCAACATCACCGCCGTCGATACGGCCCTGCAGGCCATGCTCCTTGGCCTCCTTGCGCACGAAAACCGATGGAAGTGACATGGACCAGGCGAGAGCTGAACTGTGGGGGATGCCACCGACCGCGATTCCGGCGATGACATCGAACCTGAGGCCGGAGTCGGCTATGCGGGCCCGCATGCCGTCGACGACGCGATGCCACTGCGTCGGGTGATGAATCAGGCGACGATTGTCGATATAGACCGGGGACTGAATGCCGGAACGAAAGGTGACCGGGCTGTCCGGCGTGTGGTGAAAGGCCTTCGTTTCCAGCAGGGAGACGGCCAGCGCATCTTCATCGAACAGGGTCATCTTGTGCCTCACGCAGTACAAGCGCCGCCGCCAGCGGGCCGCGCCAGACCAGGGCCGACCAGTACTGGCCGGCCAGTGCGCCGCAAGCCCGCCAACTGGCCCCGTCGAGTATACCGCCACAGGCGATCAGGTCGACGGCGCCCCCGGTCTCTTCCATTTCCTGTTGCAGCAGTTTCTGCGCCAGCCTGGCATGCGGGAACAGGCCTGCCCCTCCCAGACCGGCGCCCAGCCGGGGATTCGCCGGCGACGGTTGGGCCAGGGTGTTGGTGGCGACGATGGCGCGCACACCGGCTTCGGCGCAAGCGCCAGGCAGCGCCTGAATTTGTTCGGGGCCAGGGTCGGGCGCGATCTTGATCCAGAGCGGCGTCGGGTGGGCGAGGCGGACCGCAGGCTCGCAAAGCGTCTTCACGAGGGCCGCGCTGTGTCGGCCCCGCGGGTCATCGCCGGTGTTGGGGCAGCTGATGTTCAGGGTGAACCAGGCGGGCCGCACGCCCGCATCGAGAAAAAAGGTGATCGACTCGAGCAGTTCGTCTCCCTGACGGCCAAGGTCATCGACGCCGGGACTTGTGGCAATGTTGAGTCCCCAGGTCTTTGGCAGCCGGTCCCGATGAAGCGCGAGAAAGCGGGCAGCGGCGCGGGCGCCGGGGTTGCGCAACCCTACGCGATTGTGCGTCGTGCGCGTAGATGAATCGCGCCACAATACGGTGCCGGCGTTGCCCACCCGGGGCCAGCGCGTGAAGGAGCCGAACTCCACCGGGCCGAGCAGGGCTGGCAGGCTGCGCCAGCCAGGCAGTAAATTGTCTCCCTTTTCCACTGCCGCCAGGGCCTCCTGCTCTGTTGCAAATCCAGGGCCCTTGACCATGCCAGCCGCGAGAATCAGGGGCTGCGGCAACTCTACGCCAGCGACTTCTGCCGGCCGGGAAATCGACTGCGGAAAGCAGCTGCGATGAATCCTGGCGGAGAGTGAAATCGCCGGGTCTGAACGGTCTATCCAGGAGAGCAGGGCCAACGCCCGGTCATGGGCGCGTTGGGGAGATTGGAGAAAGAGCAGGGGGCGCAGGGCGCGCCACAGAAGCAGATAAAGGTCGAGGGTCAGGTCACGCATCGACGCGCGGGTTGCGTTGAGTCAGTGGGAGCCCGCTGCCGGGTGCGGCGAGGACTTGCTCGCCGTCGTAGACCTGTCGGCCGCGCAGGGTCACCTGGCGCACGACGCCATGAACGCGCATGCCGCTGAAGGGCGACCAGGCGCAGAGCGTACGCAGATTCTTGCCCTCTATCACCTGGCACGATTCCAGATCCAGTTCCGTCCAGCTCTCCCCTGGCGCGGGGTAGCCAAACAGGCGGCGGGGCGCGGTCGAGACCAGTTCAACCAGTCGGTCCGGCTCCAGCCAGCCCTCGTGGACGGCCTGGCCGAGCAGGGGCAGGGTGGTCTCCAGGCCGGGCACACCATGGGCGGGTTCCGCCCCGTGCTTTTCAGCCAGGGTATGGGGAGCGTGGTCCGATTCGACGACGTCGACCAGGCCGCTGCGCAGGGCCTGGCGCAGGGCATCGCGGTCGGCGCTGGTCTTCAGTTCCGGTTTCATCAGGCCGAGCGGACCCAGGGCGGCCAGGTCGTCGCGGGTCAGAAAAAGATGGTGCGGGCAAACGCCGATGCTGACCGGCAGACCTTCTTCCCTGGCGGCGGCCAGCAGCTTCAATTCACGGACGCTGCTGATGTGGCAAAAATGGACGTATTTTCGCTGGTGTCGGACCAGGTGAAGGATGTCGCCGACCGTTTCTTCCTCGGCATGCACGGCGATGGGCACGCCGGCCGGCCATGCGGCGATGAGGCGCTCCCGCAATTCCTGGTCCTCAATCAACAGGTCGCCCGTGGTCTCGTTGTTGTAGATCTTCAGGCCGCAGACAAGATGTTGCACATCGTTGAAGTGTTCCTGATTGCCGGGTTGCGCGGCGCCGAACCAGAGACCCCAGTCGCAGCAGGCCGATTCAAAAAAGAGCGCCCGTTTTCTGTTCAGGGCGGCCGGTGCGGTTGTCGCCGGCGGGGTGTTGGGCATGTCCAGCAGGGCCGTGTAACCCCCGGCCAGCGCTGCGGCCGTCTCGCTGGCGATCGTGCCCTTGTGCGACCAGTCCAGATCCCGCAGGTGGACGTGGGGATCGAAGGGCGCGGGGATGCGCAGGCGCATCAGACATGGACTCCGCGCAAGACCTTGGCCAGCAGGGCCATGCGCACGTACATG
>DAOUIB010000242.1:0-3749 GCA_034428275.1 Anaerolineae bacterium | reverse complement strand
CGCTCCAGCGTCTCCAGGATGCGCCCGATTTCGGCGTCCATGTGGGTGATCATGCCGTAGTAGTCGGCGACGTGTTGGCGGATTTCGCCCTCGTCGCGCGGCTATTCGGCCAGCAATTCGTCGCGGACGTCGCTGATGCCGAGATCGAAGGGGTGTTGCGCCATGAAGTTGTCCGGCAGTTCGACGTCGTCGGCCCGGTAGCGGGTCGCGTAGTCGCCGGGCGGCGTGCGCGGGTCATGCGGCGAAGTGAAGGAGACCCAGGCGAAGAAGGGTTCGTCGTCGGGACCGCGCGACTGCAGGAAATCGATGGCCTCGTCAGCGAAGAGGGTGGTGGAGAAGGCGTCGTGGACTTCCAGGCGGCTTTCGTCCTGGGTGCGCACGGCGGCCCAGGGATAGACCGGCACGGCGTACTGGTCGGACATGCCGCCGAGGAAGACCTTGCCCCCCGTGCTGAAGCAGCGGGCGTAGCTTTCGCTGTGGTTGTGCCACTTGCCGATGCCGCAGGTCTCGTAGCCTTCCTGCCACAGCAGCTCGGGCAGCAGGGGCGCATCGACCGGCAGCGGATCGGGCGTGCGAAAGAGGCCGCGTCCGCTGAGCAGCATGCCGCGGCTGGGCAGGCAGACCGCGTGGGAGGTGGCGCCCATGATCCCGGCGCGGGTGAAGGCCGTGCCCTGCGCCATGAGTCGGTCGAGGGTCGGCGTCTCGACGGGCTCCAGCCCGAGGGCGCCGATGGCGGAGTGACGGTGGTCGTCGGCGATGAGCAGCAGCACATTGGGTCGTGTCATGTCAGTCCACATCCATTTGAAATGTTGAGATTCATATCGCGATGTCTAGTGGCAAGTCGCTGATGTCACGCAATCGGTCACCTTCTAACAAGGTTTTCAGCATGTCCAGTTGATCACGGTTATTCTGCGCCTCCAGCGCACTTTGCAACTCTGGAAGAGCAAAGTGATACACGCAGTCGAGGTCGCCCGTGCCTAGCGCAATTGCAGAGAGCCGAGTCGGTAAGGGCTCCGCAGTGACGACTGAGACATGTGCCAAATGACCCTTGCGGTTGCGAATAAGGTTTAGTGCTTCGGTGCGCGTGTTTTGTGCCCGGTCGCTCCGCAGTGTCCATTTGCAAGAAATGCTGGCATGCAAAATGGGACGTGGGCACTCTCGATTGCTCTCGCGAAAAGGCGTTAACTTGGCTACCGCTTGGTTTTCTGAAAGCCCAGCGCCACGTCTGTTTAATTCTTGGTCTGTGACTGGAAGACGACCAACTACGATATCTGGTTTAATGATGTAGTCGCTTCCGAAGACGGATCGGAGCTCAGATTGACCCTTTACTAACTCGTCGAGTTTGGCAAGATGTGCGTACTGTGCGAAGGTCGAGATGGCCGTCTCAGTACTGTACGTCCAAGGGCCGGGGCGCAAATGTTGGAGGAGGCTAAAGGCCTGCTCGATGTATTTTTGCGTAATTTTCTCAAACAAGTCTCCTGCTGTTTGGCCCTTCAAAATGCCGACACCTGGGTCACCCCCAATTGCCTCGACAACAAGACGGGCAGTCAGGATGCTGGCCGAATTGCTTCCATCGGCAAAGTTGAAGTAAGGCCCCCTTTTACCTTCTTTCTTGCGGACTATCTTTTTGCAAAGTTCCTGATGATAATTCTCGCGAAGTGTTCTAAGAGTCATGAGATCATTCGCCTACCATGGGTTTGTAGAATCCAATCACGAATTCCTCGTGCATTCTTTGCTGAATGCGTGAATCTGCATCCCGCCTGGAACTAACAGGCATCATGCGTCTGTTTCGATCCAGTCGGCGAACACCGAAAGGGGGCACCTCGAAACCCAGGGATCTACCAATTTCGGTAAGGCAATATTGGGTCCGGGTGTCCATTCCACGCATGACGGAATTTCCTACAACAAGGATTGCAGCCTTGCCAGGACGCAAGACACGGAACATCTCTCTCAGAACACGAGTCATTTCAGAATAGTAGCGATGCAAAACCGTTGACTTCCTGGGGTCCTTCACAGCAAGTTCGTAGACGATTTCCTGAGTGTTTGAAGGCAATTCTTCAAGAGCGAACCCTGCCGTTGAATCAGAACCTATGTAAGTGCTCCTCAATCTACTCAGGTGTTCGATTGCATGTCCCATCCAGGCCAAGGCAAATTTATGTGATCGCATATAGTCAATTGCATTGGAGGCGTAAGGCGGTGACGTAACAATGAGGTCGATACAGTTGTCATCCAGAGGAAGTGCCTGGGCATCCGCTTCCTTTACAATCGGCCTTTGATGCGATTCCGGAAGATCTCTCAGGCCCTGGACGTTTTGTTCCAGTCTTCGCTGGAATTCATCAACCGGTGACCTGAGTTTCTTTGTAAGAAACCTCGCGCGTTGGCTGGATATCGAATCAGACATCTCATCGAAAAGAATCTTGCCACCTGGGCCATAGACAAGCTTTGCTCGATGTGGGCGAGTGTGTGCCAGGTCCAGGGCGTATGACACTCCGCCGGATTTTGTGATTATGATGGCTGAAAATACAAGTAGTAGAAACGAACGAGTTTCTTCGCAAGACACTGCCTCGATCTCTTCCCGCAAAGCTTGCAATTCAATCTGTGTTTCTTTGGCAAACCAGTAGTCAACAAAGTCGCGCGTTTTGTCCCCGAAGCGAGTTGCCAGGCGTTGTTCCAGTCCTTTGGAATCTCTTGCCAAAAGCTTTTTCGCGCGGTTGAGTACCGCGAATCCCTGCTGCAATGTTTCAGCCGGGTGAAGTGGTGATGTCTTGACCTGTGTTTGCAGGCAGGCAAGAGGGTCTATGTCGAAGCCTTGAGCCTGCCGCTTCGCGAGGAAGGCCTCAACAATTGTAGTGCCTGATCCCATCATGGGGTCCAGAACAACTTCTGAAGGCGCTGTCAACCCATCAATGAACAGACGAGCCAATTGTGGTGGAAATTTGGCAGGAAACGCGTGGAAGCTGTGCGTGGCGTCACCCGTTGACTGTTTGTGAAAGTCAAGATCGCCTTGTAGCAATTCAGTTAGGCGATCGAGGTATATGGTGTCTGTTTTGTGCACGGATTGTTCATCGACGTAGGCTGGGGCGCGCATTGTTCAATCCTCATCCAGTTGATAACGTTGGTCGCCGACCTCGGCCTGCAGGCGGTGGAGTTCGTCCTTCAGTTCGGCGACCGTATCGGCCATGTCCGGTCGATCAACAATGTTTTGCAGTTCGGCCGGGTCTTCCTGCAGGTCGAAGAGTTCCCATTCGGGATCGTGGCGCTTGCCGACGCTGCCGGAGTGTCCGAGCCCGTCGGCGTAATAGTAGATCAGCTTGTGGCGATGCGTGCGAACGCCGTAGTGGGCGAAGACGTTGTGGTGCGAGCGGTGCATCCAGTAGCGATAGTAGAAGGACTGACGCCAGTCCGAAGGCGTGTCGCCCGCCAGGACGGGCGCGAAGCTGCGGCCCTGGATGCCCTCGTCGGGCTCGAGGCCGGCCAGTTCGAGGAAGGTTGGCGCGAAGTCGACGTTGAGCACCATGTCGGCGCTGACGCCGCCGGCCCCGATCCAGCGCGGGCAGCGCATCACGAGGGGCATTCGCAACGATTCCTCATACATGAAGCGCTTGTCGTACCAGCCGTGGTCGCCGAGGAAGAAGCCCTGGTCGGAGGTGTAGACCACGACCGTGTCTTCGGCGAGGCCCTGTTCATCCAGCCAGTCCAGCAGGCGGCCGACGTTGTCGTCGATGCTTGCGACGACGCGCAGGTAGTCC
>DAOUIB010000241.1:0-13375 GCA_034428275.1 Anaerolineae bacterium | reverse complement strand
GACCAGATCTTTTGAAGCCGAACACTGCAGAGAGAGAGTGGAGATTAACCAGCAGAAACAGGAAGATAGACATGATCAGAGATCCAGAGAGAGGAATTTTGCCGTTCCGCTTCCGCCAGGGCCTGGCGCATCCAGTACTCGTCTTTGTCGGGCATGGGGGCTAAAAGAGACTCAACTGGGCCGGTACCGGGTCGCCGCCCTCGTCGGGGCCCTCATCCCGGGCGTCGTCCTGATCATCCTGCGGCGGAGCGGAGTCGTCGGGCAGACCGGACTCGTCCGGCTGCCGGGCATCCTCCGATGCGGGCCACGCTTCCCCCGCCGCCGGCGGGCTGTCGGTCTCTGCCCCGCCAGGCGGGGGACTCTCCGGGGCGTCTTCCACAAGCGGGGCAGCGACTGTGCCCAGGGCCGACAGCCTGTCCGCGTCGAAGCCAATCTCCTGCAACAGCTGGACCAGGGTGGCCTCGTTGCGCCCGTCTCCGGCGGCCACGACGGCCCGCAAATGCTCTTCCTGACAGGCGCGCCAGTCCGCGGCAAAGATGCGCTCGCCCATCAGTCCGCCTGGCCCGCCCCGTTGTCGCCACAGTCGCCGTGCAGCACTTCCAGCAGTTGCGGCCCGTAATTCTCCAGGCGCCAGGGGCCCATACCGGGCACGGTTTCCAGCTCCGCCATGCTGCGCGGCGCGCGCTGCGCCAGGGTCATCATGACCGACTTCGAAAAGACGACGTCCGAACTCAGGTTGCGTTTGCGCGCCTTTTGCCGCCGCCATTCCCGCAGGGCCAGCATACGCGCGCGCACCACCGGCTCCAGGCGCGCCGGGCGCGGCGGGGCTGCCGGTGCCTGCGCCCGCTTGCCGGCGGCGATCTGCTGCAACAACGCCTCGCCATGGCGGCGCAACAGGCTGCGCGGCATGCCGCGAATCTTGCCCAGTTCCTCCCGCGTTTCCGGCGCGCGTCGCGCCAGTGCCAGCATCGCTTCCTTGCCCAGCACCTTGAAGGACGGGCGGTCCATCTGGCTGGCCAGTTCCTCGCGCCAGAGGTAAACGGTACGCAGAATCGCCATCTGACGGCCGTTGAGGCCCTCGGGCCGGCCGATGCGCCAAAAACCGTCGGGGTCGAAGCGCGGCCCCTGGGCGGGCAGCTGGTCCAGCTCGGCGAAGGCGTCGCGCGCTTCTTCGAGGCGGCCCAGGGCCTGCAATTCGTCGTAGAGGTCGTTGCGAATCATGCCGAGAAAATGCGTGTCCATCTGCGCATAACGCAGGCTGGCCGGCGAGAGCGGTCGCCGCCCCCAGTCATCGCGCTGGTGGCGCTTGTCCGTCTGCACGCCCAGATAGCGTTCCAGCAGATTGCCGAGGCCCACCTGGTTGTGCCCGGCGACGCGCGCGGCGATCATGGTGTCGAAGATGTTGCGCAGGAAAAAACCGAAATCGCGCCGCAGTCCGATCAGGTCGTACTCGGCCGCGTGCAGGATTTTCTCCACACGCGGGTCCGCCAGCAGGTCACCCAGCGGGTCCATGTCCACGATGGAGAGGGGGTCGACCAGATAGTCGCTCGTGCGGGTGCTCAGCTGAATCAGGCAGACCTGTTCCTGATAGGCGTGCAGGCTGTTGGCCTCGGTATCGATGGCCAGGAAGGGTTGTTGCGCCAGTTCCGGGACCAGTTCGCGCAGTTCGCGGTCACTGGCGACGCTGCGCGCCTGCGGCAGCGTCGGTGCGATCAATTGTTGCTCAGAAGTTGCGGAGGCTGTCAGAAGTCTTCCCCGTGTTCATCTGCGGAGCAGGATACCCTGGCACAGACACTGGTAACAGGGAGAGATCGGAAACCCTTGCCACGCAAACCTGCGCGGTCGACTCCAGTTGTGAGAGTCCCGGATGGGCCGGTCACCGACGCCCGGCGCGGAGCATCAGTTTTGCATCGCCTGCAACTGCGCAGTGACCTGCTCCATGGAGGTGTTGAGTGACATCAGGGCATCGGCGAAGTTCAGGCCAAAGACGAGGTTCACCAGAAGAATCAGGGCGAATCCGATGAGCATGTGCCGGCGCAAAACAAGAATTTCCTCGCGCAACAGCGTCGTTTGGGATTCTAACTTTTCCACTCTCTGTTCAAGGGATACTGCGACCATGACCCTGCTCCTGTCTGTGTCGGCGATGGCTGCTGCAGGGCAGCATGCCCATCGTACCGGAAATCCCGGCAGTACGCCAGGGGAATCCGCCGGTCTGCACTCCGGCCGCAAGTCGCTTTTTCTTCCCGGCAATCCTTTTGACACTGTGATTCGCTTGTGATATATTGCGCAGTCGCTGGCGGGAAGCGCCAGCATGGCGTACGCGAGGCAGTCCCAGGCAGGGAGTCACCATGGCCACAGCAAGTTCGGCCCGCCCCTCCGCAGTCCAGCGAGTCCGTGAGGAAGCAGCCAGCAGGCAGGCGGCCGACGTCGAGGCTGCCGTCAGCCCGCCCAGCCGGCGCGAGTTCCTGTATTACATCTGGAACGCCTCGATTTTGATGGTGATCGGACAGATCACGGTCGCCACCCTTTGGTTTGCCTTCCCCCGCTTCGCCGAAGGTGAGTTTGGCGGCACTTTTACGGTGGAGCCGACCGAGTTGCCGCCGCCGGACGGATCGCCGGTCTCACGGCCGGACGGACGCTTCTGGCTCTCCCGGCCGCTGATCAATGGCGAGCCGGCCTTTGTGGCCCTCTACGCGGTCTGCACCCATCTTGGCTGCCTGCCCAAGTGGGTCGACGTCAACGATCGCTTCGAGTGCCCCTGTCACGGTTCCAAATTCCAGAAGTCCGGCCTCTACATCGAGGGCCCGGCGCCCCGCAGTATGGACCGCTTTCGCACGATCATCACCTTCAGCGATGGCAGCGTAGAGGAAAGCAATGCCGCCGGCGATCCCGTCCCGCTCGCCGGCAGGAGCATTCAGTCCATCTCGGTCGATACCGGCTCGCGCATCCTGCGCGCCGGCAAGGTCTAGTCTCGACAGGCGATTTCCCGGAGAGTGCGCATGTCAGTCCTGCCCTTCCCCTCCTTCCTCGATGACGTGAAAGAAAAGGGCTTGCGCAAGGCCGTCTTTGAGGGAGCGGACGAAGTCGTCGAACGGCTGACGGCGGGCCTGAACGTCCAGGACGTCCGTGACGCCCTGCGCGGCGAGGACCCCAGTCGCCGCCCCAACCCCCGCCTGCAGCCCCACGCCGACGGGTTCTGGCTGCACATGCGGCCCAGTTACTACAACCGCCAGGTGACCGGTCTCTATCCATCCTTCCGCCTTGGCTGGCTCTCCACCTATTTCGTCTTCTTCGAGACGATCACCGGCATCATCCTGATGTTCTGGTACACGCCATCGCCGGAGATCGCCTACGGCAACATGCTCAGCATGCTCAACAACGTGCCTTTCGGCCAGTTCACGCGTGACCTGCACAGGTTGGGCGCGGAGGCCATGGTGCTCATCGTCTTCCTCCACATGCTGCGCACCTTTTATACAGGCAGTTACAAAAAACCGCGCCAGTTCACCTGGTTCACCGGCGTCCTGCTGCTCATCTTCACCGGCTTCCTCAGCTTCACCGGCTACCTGCTGCCCTGGGACCAGCTGGCACTCTGGGCGGTCACCATCGGCGCCAGCATGGCCGAGGCGACGCCCCTGGTCGGCGAGCAGGTCAACCTGCTGGTCCGCGGCGGACCCGAAATGGGCGCCAACGGCCTGCTGCGTTTCTACATGGCGCACGTGCTGCTCCTGCCGGTGCTGCTCTTCATTTTCACCGGCGTCCATTACTACAAGGTGGTCATCCACGGCCACAGCCTGCCCCCGCGTGAGGAAAACCCGGGCGAGGACACGGCCAAGCGCGTCCCGCTGGACCGCCGCGTCTACTTCATCCCGGATATCCTGACCAGCGAACTGATGTGGTTCGGGGTGACGTCCTTCATTCTGATCGTGCTATGCATCTGGTTCTATCACGCGCCCCTCGAAAGCCACGCCGACCCCGGGGTCACGCCGCTTGGCACCACCGCCCCCTGGTATTTCCTCTGGATCCAGGGCGCACTCAAGCTGGGCGACAAGACTTTCTGGGGAGTCATCTTCCCGGGCATCCTGCTCGGTTTCCTCATGGTCGTGCCCTACATTGACCTGAATCCGGCGCGGCGCTTCGCCCAGCGGCGCCTGGCCTTCAGTATTTCCTTCCTGATGCTGGCCGCCCTGGTCGTGACCAGCTACATGGGCCTTGCGGAATTCGGCGTCGCCACCGCGCCGGACCAGGAGATTCTCAACGAGCTGACCTTTGAGCCGGCCCACAACCACATGGGGCTGTTGCGACCCGTCAGCTTTGACCAGCTGGCGACCGGCGCCTTCACCACGCGCGAGTTCGCGGGCGGCGCCGAACACGGACCGGCGGGCGTGGCTGCCTTCAACGACATGCTGCAGCAAAACGGGGAAATGGAGCACCTGCTGGAGCATCTGGAAACCCAGTTTTTGAGCCTGCCAACCCTGCGCTTCACGCCAGTCCCGGCCAACGCGCCGGAGTTGATCCACGTGCTGGAGGAGTTCGCCCACCTGCTGGAGGCCGAGCAGGTCGAGTTGCTCGACAGCTGGGGCGTGGTCATCATCACGCCCAACCAGGGCAACCTGAAACGCCTCGACGTGGTGATCAACTGGCAGGAGGTCGAGATCGTCGGCGGCAAGCCCGTGCTGGATGACAGCGGCAACCCGATCCCGGTCTTCCATGAGGATGGAACGCCGGTCCGGCGCACCAGCAGCAAGCACGTCTTTATCAACGAACAGTCGGGTTACTTCAACTAATGGACCTGCAACGGCTCCTTATCGACAGGATGGAAAACCGCATCCTGGTCGGCCTCACCATGGTGTTGGCTTCCATGGTCCTCGTTGGCTGGGTCGCCATCAACGAGACCGGGCGCATGGCATCCTTCCAGCAGCAGCATCTGGCGCGCTCCATCGAAAAGGGAGCGGAACTCTTTTCGAGTAGTTGCGCCACCTGCCACGGTAACGCCGGTGAAGGCAGCGCCCGCGCGCCCGGGTTGAACAACCCGCAACTCTTCGGCCATGACTACCTCGCTCCCCTGGATACGCAGATCGCCGCGGTCGAGACCCGCATCGCCCGCTTCGAAACCCTGACCGCCACCATGGTGGATGAGGAAGCGCGTTCGCAATTGAGCGAGGAGGAATTCAGCGCCGTGCAGGCCGATCTGGCCGCCATCATTGAACAGCATGGCGAAGACCCGCTGGCCTCCCTCAACGGGGAACTGACGACCCTGGTCACCAACCGCGCCAATCTCATATTGCAGATGCAGAGCGCCATCGACCGCGGCTACGACCCCGAAGCCCCCTCGCGCCTGAATAACGTCGGCTGGGGCAGCACGCTCGAGACCTTCGTATTGACCACCCTGGTCTCCGGCCGCCCCGTCAGCACCAACTACTGGCCTGAACCCATGGCCTCCTGGTCGCAGACCGCCGGCGGGCCGCTGCGCGACGACCAGTTGCAGGACCTGTCCAACTACGTGCTGAACTGGGGTCACGAACGCAACTGGACCCTGGAAGACCTGCTGCGCGTGCAGCAATTTGCCAAGGAACCGGTCGAGGGCGCCGTTCAAATCGTGGAGAACCCGGTCGCCGCGGATATTATCGACATCCAGTTCGCCGACGTCACCGCCCGCCGCGACGAGATCGACGAGGTCGTGGCGCGGGCGCTGGGCGAGATGGCCGAACTGACCGGCGACCCCAACAACGGTCAATCGCTCTACAACGGCTCGCTGGCCTGTTCCGCCTGCCACAATCTGGCGACCGTCGCGCCGCCGACCGAGGGCACTTTCACCCGCGTCGAAGACACTCGCCTGGCGGACCCGGCCCTGGCCGGCTACAGCGCCGAACACTACATCGTCGAGAGCATCCTGGCGCCCAACGCCTACGTGGTGGAAGGCTACCCGGCCAACAACATGCCGCAGAACTTCGGCGAGCGTCTGGACGCCCAGTTGCTGGCTGACCTCGTCGCCTACCTGAGCAGTCAGGACGGCGACGACCCGCTGGCGAACTGATCGGATAACGAGACTTGTGAACGCGCCTCTCGCCACGCCGGAGGCGCGTTCCCGTCCCTGGAGAAACGGGAACGCATGCAACCCTTCTTTTCCGACTACCTGAAATCGCTGGAAACCCTGTTCGGGGACTTCTCCGATCTGCTGGAGGGTCTGCCGCAGGAAGCGCTGGACTGGCGGCCCGGGGCAGACACCAGTTCCCTCGCGGTGCTGGCCGTGCACACCGCCGGTTCCACCCGCTACCGCCTGGGCGAGGTCTGCCTGGGTGAGCCGCCCACGCGCGACCGGCCGGGGGAATTCAGAACGGCTGACATGGACGCCTCCGCGCTGCAGGCGCTTTTGCAGGACACCGTGGAGCATGCGCGCCAGTCGCTGGCCCAACTGGACGTGGACGACCTGCCGCGCATTCGTCCCATGCCCGGCCGCGGCATGGAGGTCAGCATCGCCCAGGCCCTGCTGCAGGCGCTGGAACACGGCTCCCAGCACCTGGGCCACGCCCAGATAACCCTGCAAATGTGGCAGCAACGTGCCAGGACCCAGGGAGAATGGCAGGCATGACCCGTCAGCTCAATCGCCTTTCGCGAATTTTGCCAGGCATCGCCCTGCTGCTCCGCGCCGGCGTCGCCTTCGCCCAGGAAGAGACGGCCGGGGCCGCCAGCGACCTGGACCCGGGCGGGCCCGGCGGCATCACGACCCTGATCTTTTTGCTGGGCGTGACCGGCATCCTCGTCGCGGGCGGCATCCATATCGCGCGCGACAGTTTCCGTCAGGACGACGACTCCTGAGGCGCCCACTGCAGGACATGACGCTGAATGCGGCGTATGCCACGGGGTGTGGATGACTGAGGCCACCTGGGAAAAAACCGCCATCGCGGCGCAACGCTTCAGCGGACGGCGGCGCGCTGCCCGGCGTCTGCACTTTCTGTTGGCCGGCTTGCTCATTCTGATGGCCAGCGTATGGCTCATCATTTCCGGCACCGCCAGCGGCGCGCGCTATTTCATCAGCGTCGACGAACTGGTCAGCAACCCGGAGTGGTCGGGCCAAACCGTTCGCGTTTCCGGCGCCGTGCTGGGGCCCAGCATCACCTGGGACCCCGACACCCTGACCATCGCCTTCACCATGGCCGCCATCCCGCCGCAGTTTGACGATCTGGCCACGGCCCTGCACGACGCCGTCAGCGACCCCTCGGTCACGCGGCTGCAGGTCGTCGTGCCGGACCAGCCCAAACCGGACCTGCTGCAACACGAGGCCCAGGCCATCCTCACCGGTCGTCTTGGCGCCGATGGCGTGTTTACCGCCAGCGAACTGCTGCTCAAGTGCCCCAGCCGCTTCGAGGAAGCCGTCCCGGACCCCGCCATCGCCGGGCACGCGGACCTCTGAGTCATGCTGGCCGAAATCGGCCTCGGCGCCCTGCTGCTCGCCTTCGCTGCGGCTTCATACGCTCTGCTCGCCGCCCTCGGCGCCGGCCTGCGCGACAGGGATGACTGGCTGCGCAGCGCGCGCAACGCCGCCCTGCTGACCTTCCCCCTGCTGCTCTGCAGCGCCTCGGCCCTGCTGCTGGCGCTGCTCAACGGTCACTACCAGATCAGCTACGTCTGGTCGGTCACCGACCCGACCACGCCCTCCTTCTACCGCATCACCGCGCTCTGGGGATCGCAGCAGGGGTCGCTGCTCTTCTGGTCCTTGCTCCTGAGCCTCTATTGTTTCAGCGCCATTCTGCTCAGCTGGCGCGAACATCGCCGTCTGATGCCGGGCGTCATCGCCGTGACCATGGCCACCCTGGCATTTTTCCTCGCGCTGTCCCTGTTGCTGGAAAACCCCTTTGAGCGCTTCTGGCTGGCTGCCGACGGCGCTGTGCTGCGCGAGGTCTTCATTCCCGCCGGCGCCCGCGCGCCGGACCTCGAACGCCTGGCCGCCACGGCCAACGGACTCAACCCGCTCCTGCGCCACTTCGGAATGATCATTCATCCGCCCATGCTCTATATGGGCTTCACCGGTTTCGTCATTCCCTTCGCCTTCGCGCTGGCCGCCCTGGCCTCCGGCGACCTGTCCGCCGCCTGGATTCGCGCCACCCGCCGCTGGACCCTGCTGGCCTGGATGTTTCTCGGGCTCGGATTGCTGCTGGGTGGCCGCTGGGCCTATGACGTGCTCGGTTGGGGCGGCTACTGGGGCTGGGACCCGGTCGAGAACGCCGCCCTGCTGCCCTGGCTGACCGGCACCGCCTTTCTGCATTCCGTGCTGATCCAGGAAAAACGCGGCATGTTGCGCCTGTGGAACATGCTGCTGGTGATCTTCGCCTTCTCCGCCGTGCTCTTCGGCACCTTCGCCACCCGCAGCGGCCTCATCGAGAGCGTCCACAGCTTCGCCCGTAGCGACATCGGTTTTCCGCTCTTCGCCTTCTGGTCCGCCATGACCCTGGTCGCCCTCGGCCTCACCCTCTGGCGCCAGCGACAGGGCCTGCTGCGCGATGAGCGCGCCTTCGCCGGGTTGCTGGGCCGCGAATCGCTCTTCGTGCTCAACAACATCGTTTTCGCCGCCCTCTTCATCGCCATCTTCTGGGGCAGCTTCGGCGCCCCGCTGGTCAGCGAGGTCCTGCTGGACGCGCCCATCACCCTGGGCGTTGACTACTACCGGCAAGTGACCCCGCCGCTCTTCGCCCTCCTCTTCCTGCTAATGGGCCTGGCGCCGTTGGCCGCCTGGGGCAACAGCTCCCTGCGTCGCGTGGGCGCGGGATTGCGCGCGCCCCTGCTGCTCACCCTGCCGCCGCTCGCGCTTTTCGCCCTGGCCGGCATGCGTACGCCGGTGGCGCTGCTGGCATACGGCCTCGTCACCCTGGCCGGTATGGTGGCGCTGATGGAAATCGTCCGCGGCGCGCGGGCGCGCGTACACGCCTGGGGCGAAACCTGGCCCCAGGCTCTGCGCGCGCTGTTCAGCCGCAACCGCGGGCGTTACGGCGGCTACGTCGTGCACCTGGGAGTCACCGTGATCGGCATTGGCGTCATCGGCAGCACGCTTTTCCAGACCGAAACGCAACGCACCCTGGCCCGCGGCGAGTCCCTGGTCCTGCAGAATTACGAGCTGCGCTACGAGGGCTTCAGCGAAGCCCTTGCCGGTGACGGCCGTCTGCTGCGGGTCGCCGCCGTCACGCTCAGCCGCGATGGCCGCGAAATCGCGACTCTGCGGCCGCGCATCGACCTGTTCCCGCAGCAGCCCATGACCATCGCCGGCATACACAGCAGCGCCGAAAACGACGTCTACGTGCTCCTGACCGGCCATGACGAGACCGGCGCGCGCGCGACCTTCCGTCTCACCATCAACCCGCTCATCAATTTCGTCTGGTGGGGCGGGCTGCTGCTGCTCGCAGGCACCCTGATCGCCGCCTGGCCGGGCGGGGCGAGCGTCGCGGCGCGACGGCAGGACTCCGCCCTGCAGGGGGCGCAGGCATGAAGGGGATACTGCCGGCCCTGGTCCTCTTGCTCCTGACGCTGCCCGCGCTCGCCCAGCCGGTCAGCGACGACGAGGTCAACAGGGTCGCCGCCCGCCTTTACTGCCCGGTCTGTGAAAACGTGCCGCTGGATGATTGCGAGACGGCGGCCTGCCGTCAGTGGAAGGCCGAAATCCGACACCAGCTGGACGCCGGTCAGTCGCCCCGGGCGATCGTCGACGACTTTGTCGCCCGCTTCGGCCAGCAGGTGGTCGGTACGCCGACGGACCCGACCCTGCGCGCCCTGGCCCTCGTGACGCCCTGGGCGCTGGCGCTGGGCGCCCTGCTGCCTGGCGCGCTGCTGCTGCGCCGCTGGGCCCGTCGTCAACAGCAATCAACGCCGTCACAGAGCGCAGCTGAAGCGCAGGACGCGCAAAACGACTACCGCGCGCGCGTTGAGGCCGACCTCCGTGCCCGACGCTGAACTCGTGGATCGCCCTGCGTCCGGCGAAGACGCCGGGCCTCGCGCGCGCAACCATCCGGGCCTGCTGGCCCTGACCGCCGTCGTCCTGTTGCTCAGCGTCTTTTTCGGCATCGCCTTTTCCCGCAATAGCGGCACACAACCCGAAGCCGGCGCAGCGCCCGACTTTGAGGTCACGACTTTCGCAGGTGAAACGCTGCGCCTCGCGGACCTGCGCGGCCAGGTCGTCGTGCTCAACTTCTGGGCCAGCTGGTGCGGCCCCTGCCGTGTTGAAGCCCCGGTGTTGCAGGCGGTCCACGAGCGCTGGCAGGAGCGCGGCGTCACCGTGTTTGGGATTGCCTACACGGACGTCGACCGGCACTCGCTGGCCTTCATTGAGGAGTTCGGCCTCACCTACCCCAACGCGCCCGACCGCGGCAACCGAATCTCCAATCGCTACAACATCCAGGGCGTGCCCGAGACCTTCGTCATCGACCGGCAGGGCGACATCGCCCACTTTTTCTACGCTGCCGTCAACGAACCAGCGCTGGAGAAAGTGCTCTCGCGGCTGCTGCCTGGCGACGCATGAGTCTCGCCGGCGCGCTCATTTTTCTGCTGGCCCTGGCCATCTGCGCCCTGCTGGTGCTCGCGCCCCTGCGCTCCCGGCGGGGCGGCGACCGGTGCGACAGCAACGGGTTGCAACAACGCGGGCGCCTGCTGCAGCGCTACGAAGCCGCGTTGGCGGCCCTGCGCGACCTCGACGAAGACCGCCTGACGGGCAAAATCGACGCTGACGCGCATGCGCAGGAGCGCGAGGCGCTGCTGCAACAGGGTGAAGCGTTGCTGGCCGAGATCGACGCACTGAATGAGGTAACGCGCGGGTGAGGCAGGGCGTCGTTCTGCTGGCGATCCTGCTGACCGCGCTAATTTACAGCGCCTGCTCGGGCCTGGCCGGCGAACCGCAACAACTGGCCACCCTCACGCCCCTGCCCCGCGCCCAGGCCGACCTGGGCAAGGGCGCCCGCATCTTCGCCGACCGTTGCAGCACCTGCCATGGCCTCACGGGCGCCGGCGATGGCGAACTGGCGCTCAACGGCTCCATCCCCGCGCCGGGCGACTTCACGCAGCCCTGGGCGGCCCGCAACCAGGCGCCGCTGCAGTGGCTGGGCACCATCCGCGACGGTCGCATCGAGGCCCTGATGCCCCCCTGGCGCGACGCGTTGACGGACGTGGAACTGCGCGACGTGACGCTCTACAGCTACACGCTGCACTATTCGGCATCGCAGATCGCCCGCGGCCAACAGGTCCACGACGACGCCTGCGCCCCGGGCTGCGCGGCGCTGGATGCCCTCGGCGACCTGCGCGACCCCGCGACCCTGGACAGGCTGTCGGATGCCGACCTGCGGGACGCCCTGCCGGCTTCACTGCCCGGCGACGACGCCTGGGCGGCCGTCGCCTGGCTGCGCGCGCGCGACCTGCCCGGTCTGGAGGGAGTGGGGCAGCCCTGGACCTCGCCCGCAGCGGTCAGCGGCGTCATCCGCGGCCAAATCCGCAACGGCAGCCAGGGCTTCGACGTGCCAGACGGCCTGAAAGTCACCCTGCTGGAGTTCGGCACGGGGACCATGCCCGAATTGCGCGAGACCCGCAGCGCCGCCGACGGCAGGTTCCGCTTCAAGGACCTGACCCTGACTGCCGGCCATAGTTACAGCGTGCTCGTCGAACACGCGGGACGACGCTTCCCCTCGGCGCGCGTCGCCGCGGACCCCGCCCGCGCCCAAATCGACCTGCCGGTGACCATTTTCGAAACGGGCGCCGAGTCCTCCGCGATTGAAATGACGGCCCTGGTGCAGCAGGTCAGCGTGGAGGACGACGCGCTGCAGGTTGTGATGGTGGCGCGCTTTCGCAATTCCTCGGACCGCGTGTACAGCGGCGAAGGCGCGGTGGCGCCGGGCCAGTACGCCTCGCTGGTCCTGCCGCTGCCCGCCGGCGTCAGCGACCTGACCCTGCCCGACGAGTCCGGCCGCTTCCTCGTGGACCTCGACGCCGGCACCGTGACCGACACCCTGCCCCTCTACCCGGACATCGACCACGTGTTGCAACTGGCCTGGCGTCAACCCCGTGGCCAGGAGCGCCATCCCCTGGAGCTGCCGCTCAATTACGCGCTGACCGGCGAAGTGCGCCTGTTGCAAGGGCCAGGCCTCGCCCTGGCGGACGAACGCTTCACTTCCATCGGGCCGCAGAGGGTGGGCGCGTCCTTCTTCGATGGCCACCGCGCGCAACTGCAACTGGAGCCAGGGGAGCGCCTGCGTTACACCTTGCTCGAACAGTCGCCGACCCTGCCGCCGGGCGTGCTTGGCGTAGAGGCGCTGGCCCTCGGCGCCCTGGCGACCGTCGCCCTGGTCGTCGTCGCGCTGCGTTGGCGTCGCGGCGGCAAGGTGGAGCGACGACGGGTCGATGACCTGGCGCGGCAGATCGCCCGCCTGGACGAGGAGCACGAGCGCGGCGCGATCAATCACGATCTGTATCGCCGGCGGCGGGCCGCGCTGCAGGCGCAACTGACGGGAGGAAACGACGGGGGCGATGGTGGCGCGAACTGACGTCCTCGTCGACGTGCATGGCCTGGTCAAGGTGCAGGGACGCCTGCCCGTGCTGCGCGGCCTCGACCTGCAACTGGGTCGCGGCGCCTTCGTCGCCCTGCTGGGGCCCAATGGCAGCGGCAAGTCGACCCTGCTGCGCCTGCTGGCCGGTCTGGCGCGGCCCGACGCCGGCAGCATTCGTATCGGCGGCTGGCAGCTGCCGGAGGAACTGGCCGCTGTCCGGCCGCAGGTCGGCTACGTCGGCCACGAGACCCTGCTCTACGCCCACCTGGGCGCCCGCGAGAACCTGCGCTTCTGCGCCCGCCTCTACGCACTGGATGAGCCGGAGCCGCGCATTGACGACCTGCTGCGTCGCGTCGGCCTGGAACGCCGCGCGCAGGAACCCGTGCGCCATTTTTCGCGCGGCATGCAACAACGCCTGGCCATCGCCCGCGCCCTGCTGACGGACCCGGCCCTGCTCCTGCTCGACGAGCCCTTTGACGGCCTCGACAGCGAAGGGAGGGATATGCTGCTGCGCTTGCTGCGTTCCGGCCGCGAGCGCAGCGTCCTCATGGCCACGCATCGCCACAACCTGGCGGAAAGCCTCGCCGACCGCGCCCTGTTCCTGCGCCAGGGCCTCGTCGCGGCGGAGCTGTCGCTGGTTGACCACACGCCCGGGACGCTCGCGGCGCGTCAGGCCGAACTGATGGAAACGCCCTGATGCTGCTGGATTTCCTGCGGGCAACCCTGACCATCGCGGAAAAGGACCTGCGCGCCGAAATGCGCAGCCGTGAATTGCTGGGCCTGATGGCCCTCTTCGCCCTGCTGGCCGTCCTGGTCTTCAGTTTCGCGCTGGAACTGGACCGGCCCGGGCGTCAGGACGC
>DAOUIB010000240.1:0-2175 GCA_034428275.1 Anaerolineae bacterium | reverse complement strand
CGCAACATGGGCCAGTTTGAACGCACCCTGATCATCGTCGACGAAGGCGCCTGGGTGCACTATGTCGAGGGCTGCACCGCCCCCACCTACAGTTCCGACAGCCTTCACAGCGCGGTCGTGGAAATTGTGGTGAAGGAAGGCGGCCGTTGCCGCTACACGACCATCCAGAACTGGTCCAACAACGTTTACAACCTGGTGACCAAGCGCGCCCAGGCCCAACGCAACGCGACGATGGAGTGGGTCGATGCCAACCTGGGCAGCAAACTGACCATGAAGTACCCCGCCGTGCTGCTGATGGAAGAGGGCGCCCACGGCGAGGTCCTGTCGATCGCCTTTGCCGGCGCCGGGCAGCACCAGGACGCGGGCGCGAAAATCACGCATTTGGCGCCCAACACCACCAGCCAGATCATCAGCAAGTCGATCAGCAAGGATGGCGGGCGCGCCAGCTATCGAGGTCTGCTGAAGGTCGCCGAGGATGCCGACAACATCAAGAGCAACGTGGTCTGCGATGCCCTGCTGCTGGACGATGCCAGCCGCTCCGACACCTGGCCTTATATTGAAATCGACTCGCGCAAGGTCACCATGGGGCACGAGGCGTCGGTCAGCAAGGTGGGTGAGGACCAGCTGTTCTACGCGATGAGCCGCGGACTCAGCGAAGACGAAGCCAACGCAATGATCGTCAACGGCTTCATCGAGCCCCTGGTCAAGGAATTGCCCATGGAATACGCGCTCGAACTCAACCGGCTGGTGCAGATCCAGCTGGAAGGTTCCATCGGTTGACCGGGACGGTACGATAAACGGCGAGCAATTCGCTCGAAGCAAAGACCTGCACAAACGTATCAACATTTCGGGAGCATAAATGGTTGTAGTCGCCAGAAGGCGTGGTGTCACGCGTACGGAACCCGCCTGGACGCGAGCGGACGTTGAAGGGCTGTCTGTGGCGCGCGAAGAGCCGCAATGGTTACGTGAAACGCGGCTCGCCGCCTGGGAGATCGCCGAAAAAACACCAATGCCCACGCTCAATGACGAGGAGTGGCGGCGAACGGACATTCGCGGTCTGCGCTGGGCCGAGGCCGGACGATTTCCCGTTTCCGATGCCGGCCTGGACGCCGTGCCGGCCGTCAATCTGGAACCCCTGGTGGGCGCCGGCGAGGGCGGTTCGCTGGTTTTCGTGGACGGTCGCCTGCAGCGCAGCGAATTCGCGTCTACCCTGGCTGAAAGGGGTGTGCTGTTTCAGGATTTGGGCAGTGCAGCCCGCGAACATGGCGGCCTGCTGCGGCAGCACCTGTTGACCCGGGCCGTGCGCCCCGGCGACGGCAAGTTCGCCGCCCTGCACGCCGCCCTGTGGACTCACGGCGTTCTGCTCTACGTACCGCGCAACGTGGTGGCGGAACTGCCCTTCCACGTGGTGATGTACAACACGCGGCCCGGGGTCAGCCTCGGCCACGTGCTGGTGGTGTTGGAAGAAAGCGCCCAGGCCACGCTGCAGGTCGAATATGCCTCGGCGGAGACGGATGAGCAGGCGGCCTGGATTGGTGCGACGGAGCTGTTGCTGGAGGCCAACGCCAACCTGACCTGCGTGTCGCTGCAGGACTGGAACCGCAACACCTGGGAATTCAGTCACCAGCGCGCGCGCGTCGGCCGCGATGCCAACCTTGACTGGGTGCTGGGAGTGACGGGCAGTCACCTGACCAAGGCCTTTCTCGAACTCGATATCGATGGTCAGGGCGCGAACGGACGAATGTCCGGCTTCTTTTTCGCCGACGGCCGGCAGATGCTGGATCTCGACACGCAGCAAAACCACAACGCGCCACTGACCCGTTCCGACCTGCTCTTCAAGGGCGCCGCCCGCGACCACGCGCGCACGCTGTGGCAGGGCATGATCAAGTCGCTGCCCGGCATGCAGCGCATCGATGGCTTTCAGGCCTGCCGCAATATGTTGCTGGGAGACGAGGCGCGCATGGACGCCATTCCCGGTCTGGAAATCGAGGCCGACGACGTCATGTGTTCGCACGCGGCGACCTTCGGCACGCTTGAGGAAGAGCCGATCTTTTACCTGATGAGCCGCGGCATTTCCCGGCCCGAGGCGGAGCTGATGGTCATCAAGGGCTTTTTCGACGAGTTACTGGAGAGAGTGCCCTTTGAGCGGGTGCGGGAGCGCCTGCAGGCCAGGGT
>DAOUIB010000239.1:0-8072 GCA_034428275.1 Anaerolineae bacterium | reverse complement strand
CCCCTGGCGATGCATTGTTTCCATGAACTACCTGAACTGCACGAACTGGCACGGGCGGCAGAGCCGCTGCCAGGCAAGCGCAGGGTTCGCTCGCAAGAGTTTCCTGATATGACAGCTTCTCATTGCCTGCGTCTTGACCAGATGCTCAGCACGAGCAACAGAAAGGCCGCAATGATGGCATGGTAGCCGGTGAACAACGATTGGGTGACAAAGCTGATCGTGCCATTGATCCAGGTGTCGTACTGCTCCTGCACCAGGCGCTCCAACTCGACCAGGGGCTGCATGACCAGGGCCTTGGCGGCGTGATATTCTGCGCCGTGAAGTCGCAGCATGGCCTCAAGCGTCTCGCCTTCCAGCGCGTAGTCGCCACCACTGTCAGCCAGGGCATCGTCGACGACGTCCATCGCCTCATTTTCAATGATCGCCAGGGCATTGGATGCGTCCTCCGCCTTGCCAAACTCGGCCAGTTCCGCGGGCGACAGACCTGCAGTGCTGGCGAGTGACCTGATTGCCGCGGTCTGGCTCGCTGAACCGGGCCGTTCTCCTGTGTCCAGCACTATGTCCCAGTAAGGCAAGTCGAAATATTCGTCGGGTCGCGCCTCTATACCGTTTCGAATGTCCAGAATCTCGTCAAAGTATTCGCGATAGCGCGCCTCTCCGTTAATGGTGTACAGCCGCGCCATTCTGGTCAGATCGTCCGAGGTCTGCCGCAGGGAATCCGAGAATTCACGGGCAGCGACGCGTTCAGAAATCGTCCTGCTGACTGCGGGCTGATCCCTCAGAAAGTTCGTGAATAACGAAAGACTCAGCACAATCAGGGCAAAGGCCAGCAGGGCCGCGACCAGACCGATCCCCCTGGCGCGGCTTTCCAGTGCCGCCTTCAGTCCCGTGCGACGCCACTGCACCCAAAGATCAACGGCAACCAGCGCCAGAGTCAACGCCAGCAGGATGATGTTGTCTCTCATACTACTTGTGGAAAGTGCGATGAGATTCCGCCGCGCCTCCCCAAAGGTTGCCCTGACGTTTCTGCCCAATTCTGCCAGATTGGACATGATCTCGGCCTTGGCGCCGTGGTATTCCTGGCTGTGCAGACGCTGCATGGCCGCCAGGGTGTCGCCCTCCAGCAGATAGTCGCCACCGCCGGATTCAATTGCCGCGGCAATGACCTCCATGATTTCGTTTTCTATGACAGCCAGGGCGTTGGATGCGTCCTCCGCCTGCAGCAACAAGGCGTTCTCTTCTTCCAGCATTCCCGCCCTGTTGGCCAAAGTTCTGATTGGGATGGCAGGTCCCGGCTCACCAAAGCGCTCGCCTGAATTCAGAACAATATCCCAGTAAGGGGTGGTGAAATAGTTGACGGGGCGCGGCGCCTCGCCATTGCGAATGGCAAGAATCTCGTCAAAGTACTCCCTGTAGAGCGGGTCTCCGGTGACGGCATACAGCCGCACCATGCGCGTCAAATCGTCAGAAGTCTGCCGCAGTCTGTCGGAAAGGGAGAGCGCCGCCATTCGCGATCGCCAGAATCCCTGAACGGATTCTCGCTCGTTCATGTAATTTGTCATGCTCAGCATGCTGGCAAGCACCGCCAGCAAGACCAGAAATGTTACTGCTGAGGACCCCTTGAATCTGTTGAAAGGTTTCACAGTTTCGTCCTCCGGTTGCGGCAGTGAAAGACTCAATAACTACAAGCTACAAGCCAGGGTCGCTGGCGGCCCGGCTGCAGGGTCAAATGCGCGTACGCCCTGCAGCCTGCCCCCGCTTTTGCCTATGCCTCCGGTTGGCGCGCGCGATAAAGGGAAACAACCAGGACCAGAGCCGCCAGCAAGAGGGATCCCGCCAGCAGATTCATGAGTGTGTCGAATTCGTCGCGCCCGGCCGCCTCTTCCTGTTCAAGATCCTGTTCCAGTTGGCGCGCCAGTTCCACGAGCGGTTGCATGATGCGGGCCTTGGCTTCGTGGTATTCGACGCCATGCAAACGCTGCATGCCATCCAGGGCCTCGCCTTCCAGGCGATAGTCGTCACCGGCGCTGGCGGATACAACATCCATTACCTCGTTCTCCAGTTCGGCAAGGATGTTGGACTGTTCTTCTGCCTCGCCTAGCAGCGACAAACTCGCGGAAGTGACGCCGGCCCGTTCCAGCAGAGTTCGGATGGCAACGGCGTCTCCCGTTTCACCGAGACGGTGGTTGGTGGCCAGCACGAAGTCCCAGTAGGGGACCTCAAAGTAAAGGTCGGGCCGCGGCGCCTCGCCATTGCGGATGGCCAGAATCTCGTCGAAATACTCCCGATACCTGTCTTCTCCGGTGATGGCGTAGAGACGCGCCATGCGCGTCAGGTCATCGGAAGTCTGGCGCAAGCCGTCGGAAAGGAAGATTTCGCTCTGACGGCGTGCGGCGTTGAGGCCGGTGGCGTCATTGCTGGCAAGACTTTGCCGGCCGAGGAAGATGGACGCCAGCACAAGCAGCAACGCGAGCGACGGCAGGATGGATTCGCGCGGATTCTGCCGGTCCACAGCCAGCACCAGTGCGACGGCCGCAACTACGGTCAGAACCAGCAATATGTCCACGTGTTGCTGCAGGAAATTGTGCGCGATTCCCTCAACGATCAGGACGTCCAGGCCGGAACCCGTCACCAGTTCGACCAGAGGTTGCATGATCAACGCCTTTGAATCATGGTATTCCTGACCATGCAGTCGCTGCAGGGCGTCCAGCGTCTCACCTTCAAACACGAGATCACCTTCGCCGGCACTGTCCGCAATGACGTCCATGACGTCTTCTTCCAGCTTGGCGAGCAGATTGGACTGCCTCTCTGATTCCTGCAGCATGGCCTGCTCTCCCGACCGCAGACCGGCCTGCTGCATCAGAGACTGGATGGATGCCGGCGCGCCTAGCTCGCCGGGTCGCTCGCCCGTCGCCAGAGCGATGTCCCAGTAGGGAATCTCGTAGTATTCCTCTGGCCGCGGAGCGATACCGTTGCGAATGTCGAGGATTTCCTCAAAGTAGTCTCGATAGACCTGTTCACCAGTCGCCGCGTACAGGCGGACCATGCGCGTCAGATCATCGGAAGTCTGTCGCAATCCATCCGCCAGGTGGTAGAGTTCGCGCCGCTGGAGGCCGTCGGCCCTGATGTCATTGATTCCCGAGTAGGTCAGGGGCACCAGCACCAGCGACACGAGAACCAGCAGCAGGCCCAGCGACTCGGCCTTGGGCATGTGAAAACGTCTCTGGAGCAGACCATAAATGGAGACCAGGACTGTAAGGCCAAAGAGCGCGGCGATAATCACCAGCCACTGCTGCAGATAGTCCTGCGCCATGTTGGGAGCGCCGAATTGACCTTCACCTTCGCCGCCGGCCAGTTGCGCCAACTGGAAAATCGTGAGCGCCTCTATGTCATAAAACCAGATCAGGCTGTGCATGCTGCTCATGAGCAGAACCCCCCGATGTACACCTTGCCAGAGAATAACGGGAAAGCATTGAGTGCGAAAACTCTCACACCAATGACTCCATTGGCAACGCTTGTCTCCCTGAATGTTACCGCAAACATTGCCAACTCACAGAACTTGGTTCACCGTGTGTGAATGGGCGAGCCGTTACGGTCGATGCCAGCGATCATCCCCTAAACAGAATCAAGGCCGTGGCAAGATAAAGGAGAAGCGGTTCTTGCGGCAGTGCCGCCAGGAAACAGGCAGGAAACGACGCCCCGGGCCCAGGCGGCAGCAGTCTGCCAGGGCCGGCAAAACTATTCTACGCAACGATCAGTATGCCGCCCTGTCAAGGTGAAAGGGCTCAGGACGGCGAAACCGGTATTCCTGTCAGGCCCTCTGCCGGCAGTGTTCTGTCGATGAACCCTTTGCGATGCCGGAAGCTAACGGTCCTCCCGCCTCCACAGGACGACGGCAGCAAGACTGAACAAAACGGATAGCCCCATGGCGGCGCCATACACGACGCTGTTCTGTTGGGCGGTCGTCACCGCTTCTGCCCTTTCGTCCGCCAACCGCTGTTGCACAGATCTGGCGAGATTCACCAGCGGGAGCATGATGTTTGCCTTGGCCCTGTGGTAGTCCTCGCCATGCAGCCGTTGCAGGGCGATGCCAGGCGGACCGCTCAGGTCGTAATCGCCGCCTCCTGCGATCGCTGCTGCGACAACTTCCATGGCGCGGTTTTCAAGTACGACAAGCTCGTTCGAGGCATCTTCCGCTTGCGCCAGCAGGTCCAGTTCCGCGTCCGTGAAGTCCCGTTCAGCAATGAGCGACCTGATCGGCACTGAGTCGCCAAAGTCACCGGGATGTCTGCCGGTCGCCAGCACGATGTCCCAGTATGGCACCTCGAAATAGCGTTCGGGCCGCGGAGATTCTCCGTTGCGTATCGCCAGAATCTCGTCGAAGTAGTCACGATAGACCGGGTCGCCGGTAGCCGCGTAGAGACGCACCATGCGGGTCAGGTCGTCCGAAGTCTGCCTCAGACCATCGGACAGGGTGTAGGACCGGTAACGCTCGCCAAAAGTGTCCGACAGATTGTCCACATTGTCCTGAAAACGTTGGGCGAGGACGCCAAAGACCAGCATGGAGACAATGGCGAGCGATGTGGCCAGAGACGCTCCCTTTCGGAGTGACAGGCCGGAGCCACGCGCATGGGCGACGGTGACAAGCCCGATCAACACTCCCAAAACGACCAGTCCCAGAATGACGCCATTCATTTCCCGCGCAGCATCAACAATGTGCCGCGACGTATCTTCATCAGTGGCGAATTCGGACAGCAACACCAGGGGACGCATGATCCGTTCCTTGGCGACGTGATATTCGCTGCCATGCAATCGTTGCATGGCGGTCAGGGCGTCTCCTTCAAGCTGGTAGGTCCCGTCGCCGGCCTCGGTTTGCGCGGCAACGACGTCCATAACCTCGTTTTCAAGTTCGACCAGTACGTTTGACCAGTCCTCGGCCTCCGCCAGCAGCGTCACTTCAAGACGGGAAGCGTCGGACCCGGTGATCAACTCCCTGATTGGAGATGCTTCGCCGGCCTCGCCCTGGTGTTCGCCTGTTGCCAGCACAAGGTCCCAATAGGGAATCTGGAAATACTGGCCAGGACGGGCCTGCTCACCGTTGCGAATGGCAAGAATCTGGTCGAAATAGTCCTTGTAGACCGGGTCGCCCGTTACGGCGTACAGACGAACCATGCGGGTGAGATCGTCCGAGGTCTGCCTGAGGCCGTCAGCGAGCACATAGTTGACGTAATTGGAACGCGCTTCTTCATTGCGTCGGGCAAGAATTCCTCGTTGCTCAACGTACAAGAGCACGGCGACGACAATGGCTATGAGAGCCAACAACGCGGAGTAAAAGGGCGAGAACCGGATTTTCATTTTGCTCTCCCAACAAGAACTGTTTGGTCTATGCATAAACTAGCAAATTGTTTTATCCGGGACAAAACCAATTGACAACTGTTCATAAATGCTTATGGAGGGGAAGGAGAACCGTCCAGTCTTGCATGGGCAGGATTTCGGGTCCGCGGAGGCCTGCGACCGGTTATTTTGTTCCCGCCAACGAAGCGGCGTCAGCCAACGGCAATTTCGCATCCTGGTCCATGTCACCGAGGATGTCCTTCACATAGACTTCCTGCACCAGCACCATCAGAATGGCCGTCAGGGGCACCGCCAGCAGGATGCCCAGAAAACCGAAAAACACCGTGGCCACGATCTGTCCGAGCAACACGACGATCGGAGGCACCTTGATGCGGTTCGCGACCAGCAGCGGGCTGATGAGCTGGCTTTGCACCAGCGAAATCGCGTAGGTAATGACTATGATCAGGCCGACGTTGTGCGGTGTCTGCAACAGACCGACAACGGCCGCCAGTACGGCCGCGATCAGGGTGCCGAAGGTGGGGACGAAGGCCAGCAGACCGGCGATGACACCCAGCGCCAACGCTTCCTCAAGCCCGAGCAGGGTCAGGCCAATCCAGGTGGACAACCAGACGAAGACCATCGCCAGCACCGTGGATTCCAGCCAGCCCCGCAACACCAGGTCCAGCCGCGCCAGGATTTCGTGGCCGCGCTCGCGATAGCCGGGAGGGAAAAGTCGCAGCAGCCCTGACTCATGACTTTCGGGGTCCGTCAACAGGTAGACACTCATAAAAATGACGATCAGGGTGTTCAGCAAGGCCGAGGCAACACCGCCCACCACGGGTATGACCTGAACGCCGACCTGGCCAAAGGCGTTGAAAATCTGGTTCGCCACCTGGGTGATTAACTGGCTGTCAACCTGAAAACTGGTGCCCAGCAGCGACACCAGGTCCAGCACTGGGTCGCGGACCGGTGGCGGCACAAAGCGAAAACCCGCAAAGGGGGCCGGCGTCGCGTTCAGGGATTCCCAGTATTGCTGCAACAGCAAAACACCCTCGTTCACTCGCACCGACAAGGTTGCCAGCTGGGTCGCGAGCAGTGGCAGCACTGTCAGGGTCAATACGAGAAAGAAGAGAGGAAAAATCAGCAGTGAAATCAGCAGGGCCGGCGTGCGCGGCAGGCGGGCGCGCTGCTGCAAAAAGCGCATCGGCGTCGTCACCAGCACGACCAGAATGATGGAACTCAGCAGCAACAACAGGACGCTGCGGACCTGCCAGAACGCCACAAGCACAATCACGACCAGTAATGTGGCAAAAACGCGACTGGCTGTGCGATTTGCAAGCGGTCGGTTCAACATCCGGCACCCGCCTTTCCCCGGCGAAGTATAGCAGTTGCGCGTCGGGCTCGCGCTATACTTGGCGGCGACGGAAAGGAAGCCCAAATGCCTGATGCCCTCACTCTCGCCCGCGACAGTCATGACCTGGCCTTGCGACAATTGATTGAACTGGCCGCCATTCCCAGCGTCGGGACGGACCCCGTGCACCGCAGGGACACGCTGCAGGCGGCTCGCTGGCTGGCCGACGAGATGGGCGCAATCGGCCTACAGGAAGTGGACATACTTCCCACAGCGGGAAACCCGGTGGTCTGTGGCGAATGGCTGGGCGCCGGAGAAGATGCGGCCACGGTGCTGCTCTACGCACACTACGATGTTCAGCCGGCCCGTCGCGAGGATGGATGGGACAGCGAGCCCTTTGAACCGCAATTGCGCGATGGTCGCCTTTTCGGCCGGGGTGTGGCCGATGACAAGAGCCATTGCGTCGTGCTGCTGCGGGCCGTGGCCGCCCTGTTCGCGAGCGAGGAGGGATGCCCGGTCAATCTACGTTTTCTGCTTGAAGGCGAAGAGGAAAGCGGTTCCCCAAACCTCTTGCCTTTCCTGCACGCTAACTGCCAACGGCTGCAAGCGGACGTGGCGATAATCGCAGACGGCGGCTTCGAAGACCCCGATGAGCCGCTCATTGTCACGGCCCTGCGGGGCATTGTGGCCCTTGAGCTTTGCGTCAGTGGACCCGGGACGGACCTGCACAGCGGCATTCACGGCGGTATCGTCCACAACCCGGCGCAGGTGATTGCCGAAATTGTGGCCCGGTTGCATCATCCGGACGGCCGCGTCGCGGTTCCGGGCTTCTACGACGACGTGCGCCAGCTCTCAACCAGGGAACGGGAACTGCTGGCCGAGGGCGACATGAGCGATGAAGACTGGCAGGACCTCGTCGGCGCCCCGCGCGACTGGGGCGAAGCGGGGTATTCGCGGTTCGAACGCACCGGCGCGCGCCCTACGCTGGAAATCAACGGCATCTACGGCGGGTACAGCGGCGAAGGCTTCAAGACCGTGATTCCCGCCCGGGCCCACGCCAAGATCAGTTGTCGCCTGGTGGCCAACCAGCGCCCGCAGCGAGTCTATGACCTGGTTTGCGATTTCATCCGCACCGTGGCACCGCCGACTGTAACGCTGGAATTCGGGCTGCTGGGTTCGGGAGACCCCGTAGAGATCGACGTCGACAGTCCCTTCGTCAAGGCCTTGCAACGGGCTTACGCCCTGCATTGGCCGGGACCCGTCGGCTTCCGACGCACGGGCGGTTCCGTGCCCATCATTGCCATGTTCAGCGAAGTGCCGGGCATTCCGTCAGTGACGTTGGGCTTCAGCACCAGCGACAGCGGCATCCATGGCCCGAACGAAAACT
>DAOUIB010000238.1:0-2012 GCA_034428275.1 Anaerolineae bacterium | reverse complement strand
CGACTATCCGGTCGTCTGCGACGCGGCGCCCGCCGTGCTGCTGGAGGGCGCGCAGCCGGAGCGCGCGCAGACCCTGGCCGAATACGGCGACTATGTGGGTCTGCGGCGCGCGCTGGAACTGACGCCGGAAGAGATCGTGGGCCTGCTGGACGACTCGGGCCTGATCGGGCGCGGCGGCGCGGCCTTCCCCACCGGCCGCAAGTGGCACTTCACGCGCGGCGACCCCGAAGCGCGGCGCTGGCTGGTCTGCAACGCCGACGAAAGCGAGCCTGGCACCTTCAAGGACCGCGCGCTGATGGAAGCCTGTCCCCACCGCCTGCTGGAGGGCATGGCCATCGCGGCGCGCTGTATCGGCGCGCGCCACGGCTACCTCTTCATCCGCGGCGAGTACCCGCTGGCGACGCAGCGTCTGGCGGCGGCTATCGCGGAGGCCGAGGCGGCCAACCTGCTTGGTGAGGGTATCGGCGGGGGCGAGTTCGACTTCCACATTGAGATCCGGCGCGGCGCGGGCGCCTACATCTGCGGCGAGGAGTCGGCCCTGTTCGAAGCCATTGAGGGCAAACGCGGCTTCCCGCGCATTAAGCCGCCCTACCCCACCGACGTCGGCCTCTTCGGCGAGCCGACGACGGTCAACAACGTGGAGACCCTGGCGGCGGTGCCGGGCATCCTGACCCACGGCGCGGACTGGTTCCGCGCGATGGGCACCGAAGGCAGCAGCGGCAGCAAGCTGGTCTCGGTGAGCGGGCACGTGCGGATGGCGGGCGTCTTCGAGATCGAGCCGGGCATCAGCCTGCGGGCCTTCCTTGAGGGGCCTTGCGGCGGCGTCGAGGGCGAACTGCAGGCCGTGTTGATGGGCGGCGCGGCGGGCACCTTCCTGCGGCCGGAGCAGATCGACGTGAAGCTCAGCTTCGAGGACCTGCGCGCGGCTGGCAGCACCTTCGGTTCGGGCGCTATCATGGTCTTCAACGAGACGGTCGACCTGCGCGACGTGCTGCTGCGCCTGGCGCGCTTCTTCCAGCACGAGAGCTGCGGCAAGTGCTTCCCCTGTCAGCTGGGGACGCAGCGACAACTGGAACTGCTGGAGCGGGCGCCGCAACCAGGCGACGCGCAACGGCTGCGGGACGTGGGGTGGACGATGACCGAGGCCTCGCTCTGCGGCCTGGGCCAGACGGCGGGTTCGGCGGTGCTCAGCGCGCTGGAGCAGTGGCCGGGGATGTTCGGGGAGGTTGAAAATCAGCATGGCTGAAGACACGGTCACCCTGACCATCGACGGCGTGGAGCTGACGGTGCCGGCCGGCACGACCATCCTCGAGGCCGCGGCGACCCTGGGCATCGAGATCCCCGTCATCTGCTGGCACGAGGCGACCACGGCCAACGGCCTCTGCCGCGTCTGCGTGGTGGATGCGGACGGCGGCCGTCTGCTGCAACCGGCCTGCATCGCCGAATGCCGCGACGGCGCCAACATCGAGACGCGCAACGAGCGCGCGCTGCGCAGCCGCCGCACCATCCTTGAGATGCTGGCCGCCTCGGTCGACCTCAGCGAAGCGCCGGAGATCGAGGCCGCCATGGCCGACTGCGCGGCCGACCCCGGTCGCTTCCCCGATGCGCAGGCGCGCGAGCACGAGCTCATCGACGACAATCCTTTCTATATGCGCGACTACAGCCAGTGCGTGCTCTGCTGGCGCTGCGTACAGGTCTGCGCCGAGGACGCGCAGTACACCTTCGCCCTGACACTCGACGGCCGCGGCCACGACACGCAGGTGTCGACGGCCTTCGACATCTCCATGACGGAGTCGCCCTGCGTCTTCTGCGGCCAGTGCGTCGGCGTCTGCCCGACCGGCGCGTTGAAGCCGAAGGTCGAGTGGGGTCTGGAGCAGGGTCTGGCGCCGGAAGACATCCGCTCGATGACGCGGGCGCCGCGTCGTCGCCGCGAGGATTGAGCGGGCCAGTTGACCGATCTGGACGCTCTTTTCCTTTGTAGGGGCGATTTATCAAATCGCCCGTCACGCACG
>DAOUIB010000237.1:0-2670 GCA_034428275.1 Anaerolineae bacterium | reverse complement strand
GCCCTGGGCGCGGATGAAGTGGCGGCCCTGAACCGTTTGATCGACGAACAGAATCTGCCGCCGCCGGACAAGTCGCCGCGCTTCGGCAGCGCGCCCACGCTCGGCTCGTCGCTCATCCGCTCCGAGTCGATCGTGCCGGACAGCATGGTGGGGGCCGAACGCAGCGCGCCGGTCGGGTCGGGCTTTCTCAACTGGGGCCAGCCCTTCTGCGACCTGCTGGACCATCCGGCCATCATGCCCGTGCTGCGCCAGCGCCTGGGCGACGCCTTCCGCCTCGACCGCCTCTACGGCATGTACATGCGCAAGGGGCAGGGCTACGGCCGGCTGCACGCCGACTACGGCGCCACGGCCCCGGACTCGGGCGTGGCGCCTGGCGAATACTTCGCCTTCCGCAGCAACCAGGTCTACGAGGGCTTCATCGTGGTCGCCTGGTCCCTGGCCGACGCCGGACCGGGCAGGGGCGGCTTCTGCTGCATTCCCGGCAGCCACAAAAGCAATTACAGGCTGCCCCGGCAAATCAGCGACAACTTCGAGGAAGCGCCGCAGGTCGTCATCCCCGAGATGCCCGCCGGCTCGGTCATCCTCTTCAGCGAGGCGCTGACCCACGGCACGGCCACCTGGCAGGCCGATCACGAACGGCGCACGCTGCTCTACAAGTACTGCGTGTCGCACCTCGTCTGGACGTCAAAACGGGTCGAGGCGCCGACGGAGGTCGACCTGACGCCGCGCCAGCGCATTCTGCTGCGCGAGCCCGGCGACCCGCTGCGTCACTTCCCCTCGCTCTTTGAAGAATCCGCCGTCTGAGAACCCCTGCCGGAGAAAACAGGCAGGCCACCAAGTGTTTCTGGTACCAAATGGCACCATACAATCTGCGCTACAATTTACTTCCATTCACGCGGGCGTGGAGTGAAGTGACATGAACATAGACGTCGCCTTTATGCTGAACGCCCACTTCGGGCTTTTCCTTTTGCTGGTGGTCGTGACGATCGTCGCGCTGCTGGTCACGCTGCGCAGTTTGCTGCGCAGCAGCGCCGGGGCGCTCAACCGCGCCGTCATGCTGCTCTACCGCATCGTGTTCATGCTGCAGTGGCTGGCGGGCCTGGCCCTGCTGATCTTGCAGTCGGCCACCAGCGGCTGGCCGCTGTACCGCCTTGAGCACGCCCTGACGATGACCGTGGCAGTGATTCTGACGCATCTCTTCGGCGGTCGCCGCGGCTCGCGGCCCTTGACCAGTCTGATCGTCCTGCTGGTCGCCTCGGCGCTGGTGGTCGTTGGCTACCTGCGCCTGGAGGAGGCCAGGGCCGCCCTCGCCGCCGCCTGAGCGGGTTGCCGCGCGTCAGCCGCCGAGGATTACACCGGCTTCCGCCCCGCCAGCTGGACCTGGCGGATGAGGAAGCTGACGTCAGCGCCCCCGAGGTCGCGCGGGGCGAACCAGAGCGCGGCCGGCGCCGGCGCCTCCCGCAGCAGGGCGTCGAGGCGGGCGATGGCCGCCTCGTCGTTGCCCTGACGCCGCGCCCAGTCCGCCAGGTTGTGGCGCTTGACGACCGGCGCGCCCTGCTCCACCTGCAGGCCGGCGCGGGCGAAGAGGCGCCGCCAGCCCGTCTCGCTGCAGGCGCGATGGTGCGAGGGATCGCGGCGGCGTTCGAAGTCGTCGACCCAGGTCGCGGAAGGTCGATGCACCGGCAGCGCCTGGTCCTGCAGCAGCAACAGCCCGCCCGGCCGCAGCACGCGCGCGCTCTCCTGGAAGAAGCGCGGCACGTCCGGGAAGTGGTGCGCGGCGATGCGGCAGGTGACCAGCTCGAAAGTCTCGTCGTCGAAGGGCAGGTCGTCGGCCGCGGCCTCGCGGTAGCTGACGTTGCGGATGCCCTGGCCGCGAATGTGCGCCTCGGCCTGCTCCAGCATGGCGGGCGTCAGGTCGCTGGCGACCACGCTGGCGACGAAGGGCGCGAAGGTCAGGGCGGTGTGGCCGCCGCCGGTGGCGATATCGAGGGCGCGCCAGTGCGGCTCGGGCTGCGCCATGGTCAGCAGGTGCGCAAGATCGGGCCCGCTGGCGTGATTCACACTGCTGACGTAGGCGGCGGCGAAGCGGCCGAAACGCTGGCGCGCGAGGGACTGCGAATCGCTGGCGGACATCGGGACTCCATTCGCGTGTCGATCAGGCGACCCCAGTGTAGCGCGTGGCGGCGCGCCTCCCCGCCCCGCTTTCCTGCAACCTGGACTACAATGACCCTGGGCGCGGACGACACGGGCTTGCCATGGACCTTGAACATCTGAACGAGCAGCAGCGGGCGGCGGTGACCGCCGGGCCGGGCCCCGTCATCGTCTACGCCGGCCCGGGCAGCGGCAAGACGCGCGTGCTGACGCAGCGCCTCGCCTGGCTGGTGCGCGAGCAGGGAGTCTATCCCGGCGCCATCATGGCGGTGACCTTCACCAACCGCGCCGCCGGCGAGATGCGCAGCCGCGTCGAGGCCCTTCTGGGCGGCCGGCTGCGGGGCGCGCGGGTCGGCACCTTTCACAGCATCTGCGGGCGCCTGCTGCGCGCCGAGGCCGAATATCTGCCCTGGAGTTCGGACTACGTCATCTTTGACGCCGACGACCAGCGCACGGCCGTGCGGATGGCGCTGGCCGACATGGGCATGCAGCATGAGTGGCGCCAGGCGCGCGACGTCG
>DAOUIB010000236.1:0-8517 GCA_034428275.1 Anaerolineae bacterium | reverse complement strand
GCCAGCCGAAGGGGACGTCTTCCTCATCGTGCTCCGATTCCGCTTCCGGAAGCGCGGGCGGCGCGTAATGTCGGGCTTCGCGGTTGCTGTTGCGACGGCGCAGATCCCGGCGCCAGTACAGTTGCTGGCCGGGTTTCGGGTGCAGGGCGATGCGCGCCACACCCCGCGCGAAGATGTCGAATTGCAGCGGTGCGCTGCGGCCGAAACCGAGCCAGGAAGTCGGCGGCACACTGCCGAGCAGGGTCATCAGCCAGAAGACAGGTTGACGGCGCTGGCCGCGAATCCAGGTCAGCGGCGCGCGAATGACCAGCGTTTCCAGACCGACGCGCAGACAGTAGTCCTCGGCGGCGCGCTTGGCGCGCACGTAGCCGCGGTTGATCCAGGGCGCGCGGGCGCAGCTGAGCAACACCAGGCGCGGGCAGCCGTCGCTGACGCACATGTTGGCCACGTTGCGCGCGGAAACAAAGTTGAGCCAGTGGTGGTTGAGGCCGCGCGCCGGGTCGGCGATCATGCTGCCAACGCTGTGAATCGTCAGGTGATGACCGCGGGCCCGCCCGCTCAGGCTGGCGGGGTTCCAGACGTCGGCGACGAGCGGACTGACGTTGCTCGCCAGGGGTTCGGGCAGGGGGTAGTCGGGGTCCCGTTGCAGGAGGGAGACGCGGGCGCCTTCCGCCAGCAGGGCCGCGGCAATGCCGGCGCCGGGGAAGCTGCTGCCGGTGACGAGCACGCGCGGGGCCTGCGGTCCTTCAGCCATCGTTTTTCCTTGCCTGCAAGCGCCGGAAGCGGGACCGGCCCGTCCATAGAATACCAATCGCCTGGCGAGCAAATGCATGTCGTGTTAATCTTTTAACAGTAACATAACAACACGAGTTGTGGTGCCAACGTGAACGCAGGCCATCCGGCGTGCGTGAGGTGAAAGTTGTAGCCGGTCAAGGGAATCTGGCTGTCTGAAGAGAGGACCGTTCAAGCAGGCTTCCCGGAACGGATCGAAGTTTCCAGCAACAACGAATCGCCCGACGCAACCTTTCGCAACGCGTCGTCAGAGACTGCTGCAGGCCGCAACCGTGATGATGCCGGCCACGACCCTGGGCGTTCCCGGGCAACATTTTCATGGCGACGATCACCGCCTTGCAGGCCGACAAACGCAAACGCGATCGGGTTGACATCTTTCTGGATGGCCACCGCGCCTTCAGTCTGACATCGACCCTGGCAGCCGGACTGGGCGTCGGTCAGCCCCTGGACGAGGCAGCGATCGCCCGCCTGCAGCAGGAGGACGAGGTCCAGCGTGCCATTGACAAGGCGGCCCGCTTTCTTGGCTACCGGCCGCGCAGCGTGGCGGAGGTCCGCCGCAACCTGGGGCGCAAGGGCTTCGCAGACGCTGCCATCGCCGCAGCGCTGGAACGCATGACGCAACAGGGTTGGCTGGATGATTGCGCCTTCGCCCGCTTTTGGGTGGAAGACCGGCTGCGTTTTCGGCCCATGGGTCGCCGCGCGCTGAGCTACGAGCTGCGTCAAAAGGGCGTGGCGACGGAGGTCATCGAAAGCGCGCTGGCCGACGTGGACAGTCTGGACGCAGCCCGGCGCGCGGCGCGCAGGAGTCTGCGCCGCTGGCGGGGAGAGACGCCGGAGAAGCTGCGGCGCAAACTGTGGGACAGCCTGCAGCGGCGCGGCTTCGAGGCCGACCTGTGCCGCGAGGTCGTGGAAGAACTGTTGACAGAAGCCAGGGAAGACGAACAGGCCTTCCCTGCAAGCAGGCAGGAGGACTACCCGACATGGAACACCTGACCGCCCTGGCAGCGTTGGTCATCGGCGTGGCCCTGGGCGCCACCGTCTCTCTGCTGCTGCTGCGTCGGCACCAGAACGCCCAGGTGGAAAACTGGCGCACGCTGGCCGAAGCCCAGAACCAGGCCACGCGCGATGAAGCCGCGCGCGATGCCGCGGCCTCCATCGCCGAAGCCACCGAAAAGGCCCGCGTTCTGCTGGAGGAATCCGAGCGGACGGCCAACCGGCGCCGGCGCGAACTGGACCGCGAGGCGGACCGTCTGCAGCAGCGCAGAACGCAACAGGACACGCGTCTGGACCGACTGGAGCAGCGCGACCAGAATTTGAACAAGCGACAGAGCCGGCTGGACAAACGCGAAAACAGGCTGGGCAAACTGGAAGAAGAGCGTAAAACCGAACTCGAGCGCATCGCGCGCATGACGCAGGAGGAAGCGCGCGAGGAACTGATGGCAGTCGTCGAAAACGATTCCCGCAACGACATGGCGCGCATCATCCGCCAGGTCGAGGCCAGCGCGCGCGAGGAAGCCGACACACGGGCGCGCAACATCATCTCGCTGGCGGTGCAACGCCTGGCCAGCGAGCACGTGAGCGAGATTTCGGTCAGCGTGGTGACCCTGCCCTCGGACGACATGAAGGGGCGCATCATCGGGCGCAACGGACGCAACATTCGCGCCTTCGAACTGGCCACCGGCGTTGACGTGGTGGTCGACGACACGCCCGAGGCCGTCACCATCAGCAGCTTCAACCCCGTGCGACGCGAAGTGGCGCGCCAGGCGATGGGCAAACTGGTGACGGACGGACGCATCCATCCCGCCCGCATCGAGAAACTGGTCGAGGATGCCACCGAAGAAGTGAACCAGACCATCCGCGAGGAAGGCGAGCGGGCCGCCTTCGAGGCCGGCGTAACCGGCCTGCATCCGGAAATCATCAGACTGCTGGGACGGCTGAAGTTTCGCACCAGTTACGGCCAGAACATGCATGCCCACGCCATCGAGACCGCGCACATCGCCGGCATGATCGCCGGGGAACTGGGCGCGGACGTCGACGTGGCGCGCGCCGGCGGCCTGCTGCACGATATCGGCAAGGCCATCGACCACGAGGTGGAAGGCACGCACGCCCTGCTGGGCGCGGACTTCATCAAGCGTCATGGCGTGCGCGAAAACGTGGTCAACTGCGTCGCCAGCCACCATCACGAGGTCGAACCGGCCTACGTGGAGGCCTACATCGTCGAGGCCGCCGACGCCATCTCCGGCGCCCGGCCCGGCGCCCGGCGCGAGAGCCTCGAATCCTACATCAAGCGCGTCAAGACCCTGGAGGAAATCGCCGCCAGCTTCGATGGCGTGGACCAGAGCTACGCCCTGCAGGCCGGCCGCGAAGTGCGCATCATCATCCGGCCGGACGACGTCGATGACCTGCAGGCCCTGCAACTCTCGCGCGACGTGGCGCGCAAGATCGAGGAGACCATGCAGTATCCCGGCCAGATCAAGGTGCAGGTCATCCGCGAGACGCGGGCGGTCGAATTCGCCCGTTGAGGCGCGCGCGTTTCAGGTGGCGCTGCTGTGATCCGGCCCCTGCGCGCTGTGACGCCGCCAGCTGCCATCCGCCAGAATGTCCTCGACAGCCTGCATGACCCCGCGCACTTCTTCGTCGCTGGTATAGAAATGGGGCGCGATGCGGATGCCGGCGCCCTCGCGGTAGTCAATGACGAAATCGCGCGCCAGCAACTCGCGCGAGACTTCCCAGGCGTGGGCCGGCATGACCGTGACCGTGCCGGCGCGGCGTTCCGCTTCCGCCGGCGAGCCCAGGGCATGCCCCGCGCGTCGGGCCAGGTCGACCAGCAGCGCCGTCTGGCGTCGCGACTTTTCGCGGATGGCCGCCACCCCCACCTTGCGCACAATGTCAATGCCCGGCCGAATGGCGTGCAGCGAGGCGATGCCTGGCGTGCCGTTCTGCAGCCGGCCGATGTCCTCGCGCAGCGGGAAGCGCTCGCTGTCGAAGGCGAAGGGCTGTTGCAGGGCCAGCCAGCCGCTGACCTTCGGCCGCAGCCCGGCCAGCAGGTCCGGCCGCACGTAGAGAAAGACCCCGCCCGGCCCGCCGCAGAGCCACTTCAGGGTGCCGCCGACGTAGAAATCGACTTCAAGCGCGGCCACGTCAACCGGGATGACGCCCACGCTGTGGTAACCGTTGAGCAGCACCTGCGCGCCGACCGCCTGCGCCCTGGCGACGATGTCGCGCGCCGGCAGGATGCAGCCGGAGCGGAACAGGACGTGCGACAAACTGACGAGGCGGGTGCGTTCGTCAATGGCGGCCAGCAACTCATCGATATCGAGGCCGATGCCGTCCGGCGAGCGCAGCATGCAGATTTCCACGCCTGGCGGCAGCCACTGCCGCAGCGCGAAGCTGTCCGAAGGGAAGTCCATGTCGCTGATGACGACGCGATTGCGCCGCGGATCGCTGAAATCAAGGGCGGAGAAGAGGATGCTGTTGGCGATGCTGGCGTTCTGTTGCAGCACGAGGCTGCCGGCCGGCGCGTTCAGCAGCGGCGCGATGCTGTCCGCCACCTCGCGCCCCAGCGTCCACCAGGACTCGTTCCAGGCGCGCACGCCCTGCCGGTCCCAGCTGTCGGCGTAGGCCGCCAGGCTGTCGCGCACGCCGCGCGGCATGGCGCCCAGCGAATGACTGACCAGATAGTGGCAGCGCTCCAGGACGGGAAATTCAGGCCGCCAGGCCAGCAGGGGATCGTTCACCGGCATTGCGGGGGCCGCAGCCCGGCTTCACCCGGCTGTTTCGCGCCGCACAAAGGCCAGCGCCTCGGCCAGCAGCGGCCCGGCGTCCTCGAAGTTCTCCGTCAGCAGCGCCCACTCGCGCCAGGCCCTGCCGGGCATGGGCTCGAAGGACTGCGCCGCGCCGGATTCGATCAGGGCGCGGCTGCGGGTCTCGCCCAGCTTGAGCACCATGCCATCGCCAAAGACGCCCAGCGCCATCTTGCCGTTCACCTTGTAACAGGGCGAGCCGAACATCTTTCCGGGCTGCGCCGCCTGGTCCGCCATGAGGGCGTGCATGCGGGCGGCGACTTCCGCGTTGGGCCGGACCATGTTCGCTGCCATGAGAGGGCCTTCCTCACTGCTTCCCGTTCTGACGCAAGCCTGCACCGGAAGAGGCGCGCTGTCAACCGGCGCGCCGCTGACGGGCACAAACCGTGCGCCTGAACGAAAGGGCCGCCCTCGCGATCCTGCTGGCCGCTTACCTGCTGCTGGCGGCGCTCTTCGCTGCGCGGACGCCCGCCTGGCAGGCGCCCGACGAACCGGCGCACTACAACGTGCTGCGTCAGCTGCACGAGGCCCAGGCGCCACGCTGCTGCCCCGTCATCGAGCCCGGCGACTGGGACCAGGCGCTGCTGGCCCGGTTGACGGGCGAACGCTTCGCCGGCGCCACGCCGGAGACCCTCGCGCCCCTGCAATATGAGGACCACCAGCCGCCGCTCTACTACCTGCTGGCGGCCCTCGTTTACGAATGGAGCGCCGGAAGCCTGCTGGCGCTGCGCCTGTTTTCGGCGCTGGCGGGCGCGGGCGTGGTCTACTGCGCCCACGCGCTGGCGCGGGCGGCCCTGCCCGGTCGACCCTGGCTGGCATTGACGGCGGCGGCCTTCGTCGCCTTCCTGCCGCAACACCTGGCGATGATGAGCGCCGTCAACAACGACAGCCTCAACGAAGCGCTGATCGGCCTGGCGCTGGTGGCGCTGGCGCGCTGGCTGCGCGGCGATCGCGCCGGCCTGAAGCGCCTGGCGCGCGCGCTGCTGCCGCCGGCCCTGGCGCTCTGCGTCCTGCTGCTGCTCTACGGGCTCATCACCTTCGCGGCGGCGCTGCTCTTCCTGGCGCTGACGGGCGTCGGGCTGTGGCTGTGGCGCAGCGGCCGACAGGCCCTCTGGCCGCTGTGGTTCATGGGGCTGCTGGCCGGGCTGCTGCTGGTCACCAAGCCGGGCGGCTACTTCGTCGCCGGTCTGCTGCCCCTGGTCCTGCTGCTGCGCCTGTGGCCGGCGGGCCTGCGGCGGCGGCGGGCGGCGCGGCAACTGCTGGTGGGCGGGCTGGCCTGCCTGCTGCTGCCGGCGCTGCTGACCGGCGGGCTGTGGTGGGCGCGCAATCTGGCCGTCTATGGCTGGCCGGACCTGCTGGGCCTGGCCGCCCACGACCGCGTGGTGACGGACCAGTTGCGCAGCGCCGACCTCGTCGCCGAAATCGGCGCAGCCGCCTGGGCGCAGCGCGCCCTGCGCGACACCTTCACCAGCTTCTGGGGTCAGTTCGGCTGGATGGCGCTGCCCCTGCAGGGGCGTCTGCTGCTGCCCCCGCTGGCCCTGAGTCTGGCCGCCGTCAGCGGGCTGTTGCTGGCCGGGCGGTCCTGCACGCGGCGCGGGTTGCGCCAGTTGCACAGGGCGTTGTGGCTGGTCATCGGCCTGACGGCGCTGGCCTACGTCTATTACAACCTTGAATTTGTGCAACTGCAGGGGCGTTACCTGTATCCGGCGTTGTTGCCCCTGGCGCTGCTGCTGGCGCGCGGCCTCGATGCCTGGCGGACGCGGCTGCTGCCTGGCCGACTGCCCTGGCTGACGCTGCTGCCGGTCGCCCTGCTGGCGCCCTTCAGTCTCTGGCTGCTACTGGGCGTCATCGAACCACTCTTGTCCGCCTGATCACCGGCTGCAGGTCCGAGACGCTTTCGACGCGGCGAATGGAATCGGGCGGCCCGATGACGATGATGGTCTCGCCCTTGCGCAACACGCGTTGCGGGCTGGGGATCAGGGTGATTTCGCCGTCCAGGTGGCGGACGCCGAGCACGGTCACGGCGCTGGTCTGGTAAAGGCCGGCCTCGGCCACGCTGTGCCCGGCCAGTTGCGAGTCCTCTTCAATCGGGATCTGACCCAGTTCCCAGCCCAGGCGAAAGCCGGGTTCGAGCAGCAGGTCCATAAACTCGTGCACGACCGGTTTGAGCAGGGCCATGGTCATGCGGTGCCCACCGGTCTGCCAGGGGCTGATGACGTGGTCCGCGCCGGCGCGATGCAATTTGCTTTCGGCCTCCAGGCTGGTGGCGCGCGTCACGATGTGCAGGCCGGGATTGAGGCCGCGGGCCGTCAGCACGGCCATCATGTTATCGGGGTCGTTGTCCAGCGATGCCACCAGGCCCGCCGCCCTCTCGATTCCGGCGGCGATCAGCACGTTGTCGTCCGTGGCGTCGCCGATGACGTGCAGAATGTTGCTTTCCAGAAACTGATGATGGATTTCGCTGTCCATGTCGACTACGACGAAATCGTGACCGCGTTCCCCCAGTTCACGAACGACCTGGTCGCCCATGCGACCGAAACCGCAAATGATGTAGTGATTGTGCAAGGCTTCCAGTTCGGTGTTCATGCGACGCTCCCGTAAGGACTGCCAGAGGTGCTGGCCCAGCAGGATGCTGGCCATGTTGCCGAGGGCGTTGGTGGCGGTGACGATGCCGGTCAGAATCAACAGTGAGGTGAAGGCCCGGCCAGGCACGCTGAGCGGCGTGACCTCGCCGAAACCCACGGTCGTGACGGTGATGATGGTCATGTAGAGCGCGTCGATCGGCGTCATGCGCTCGATGATCATGTAGCCGAAAGCGCCGAAGATGATCAGCAGCGCGATCATCAGGAGCGAGATCTGCAGACCCCGCACCGGGTCGTTCAGCATGTTGCCGAGATAAGACCTGAGGCCCATTGCTTACGCCAGCGGCAATAGTTTTGGTTGTTGTTTATACCAGAAGATCACCCAGGCGGGTCCCTTGCCGGCACGCCCTGACGACTCACCCTTTCCCGTTGTATGCCGGATTCAGGGGGAGGACTGCGCCGCCTGCCAGGCCTCCCAGTCCTCGCGTTCAACGAAGCTGCCGCCATGGGCCTCGCGGCGCTCGATGCGGCGACGGCGGTCGAAGTCCAGTTCCAGTTCGACCTGGTTGCAGCGATAGTTGGCGCTGCTGGCCAGCTTGCGCACGTGGTAGCCGTCGCCGTCGTCGCGCTGGCTCAGGTCATTCATCATGTCGATGCGTACCCGCAGAACATCGTCACAGCGATGCGGCCGCACGTAGACCCAGAGGGCGCGTCCGTCGCGGTCCACACCAGGCTGGCCGCCCCCGCCGAAGAGCGAGCGCAGGGAGTCGCCGAGCATGCGGATGACTGCGGTCATGAGAGAAACTCCATCGCCGTCGATAACGGCGATTATGACCGCGGGGGCGGGTCAGTCGCAAGTTGTCCTTGCCGCCCCCGCCGCGCCGCGCTATGCTGCGTGGCAGCCTGAAGGAGTGGACGGATGGATCGGCTCAATTCCCTGCAGACCCGTATCGAGGCCTGGCCCCTCACGCAGCTGGCATTGCGTCACCCGCGGCTTTCGGCCTGGATCGTACTGGCCGGCGGCATGGATGCCATGCTCGCCTGGGAAGCGCGCGACGTCGGTCTGCTGCCGGGTCAGTGGATCGCCCTGATGACGGCATCCACCCTGGTGGCCGGCGCCTGCATCTGGATCATCAGCTGGGAAGACCGGGACGAAGACGAAGAAGACGTTGAGAGTCCCGCGGCGGCCGGCGACCAGGGCGCCTGACGGGAGGACATCCCGTGAGCGCCGGCGGCAGCGACATCTTCGAAATCCGCGAATACATGGTCGTCCTGCGCCAGCTGGAACGGATGGACGTCGAAGGCCAGGAGATTCTGCTGCGCGGCATTGTGCGCTGCCT
>DAOUIB010000235.1:0-7341 GCA_034428275.1 Anaerolineae bacterium | reverse complement strand
CCGAGAGCTTCTCCAGAGAATCGAGTATCGGTTGCAAACTGCCCTGATAATCGGCCTTGACAATGAGCGCCAGTTCGCGCGTATCGCCGCTGCGAAAGCGCGCGAACACGTCGTCCAGGGTGAGCGCCTCCATGCGGCCGCTGCCCTGCTGCCCGTCTTCCCTGCGCTCCTGCAACAGTCGTCGCCCGGCCTTGTCGCTCTTGACCCATTCAAAACTGTCGCCAGGCTGAGGCATTTCCGCCAGGCCCATCACGGCGACCGGCGTGGACGGCCCGGCGGCGTTGATGCGCCGGTTGCTTTCGTCAAACATGGCCTTGATGCGGCCCGAGGTCTGGCCGGCGATCAGCGAGTCGCCGCGCTTCAGCTGGCCGTTGAGCACCAGCAGCGTCGCAATAACCCCGCGTGAGGGGTCTACCTCGGCTTCCAGCACCACGCCCGAAGGTCTGGCGGCCGGGTTGGCCACGACGTCGCTGTCATCGGATGTGAGCAGTATGGCTTCCAGCAGGTCCTCGATGCCATCTCCGGTGATGCCCGAGACCGCCTCGACCATCGTGTTGCCGTCCCAGCTGACCGGCACCAGGTCCACCTCCGCCAGTTGCTGATTGACCTGCTCCAGATTCGCGCCCGGCAGGTCCATCTTGGTGACGGCGACCACGATCGGCACGTTGGCGGCCCGCGCGTGGGCGATCGCCTCGCGCGTGGTGGGCATGACGCCATCGTCCGCAGCCACGACCAGGACGGCGACGTCGGCGCCGTGGGCGCCGCGGGCCCGCATGGCCGTGAAAGCCTCGTGGCCCGGCGTATCCAGAAACGTGATCTGTCGATCGCCGTGGCGGGCGCGATAGGCGCCGATGTGCTGGGTTATGCCACCGGCCTCGCCATCCACCACCTGCGTCTTGCGGATGGTGTCGAGCAGCGTCGTCTTGCCATGGTCCACGTGTCCCAGAATGGTCACGATGGGCGGTCTGCGTTCCAGGTCTGCCGGGTCTTCCGCGCTGTAAATCTGCCGCCATTCCTGCGCCTGGGCCGCCTCTTCCTTCTGCGCCTGCTCCGCCAGGCTGGATTGCGAAAGCGCTTCAATACCAAACTCGGCACAGACGATGGCCGCCGTGTCGAAGTCGATTTCCTGATTGATCGAGGCCACGATGCCGTTGGCGATGAGGACCTTCATCACCTCGATCACAATGATTTCGATTGAATCCGCCAGCTCCCGAACAGTCAGGCTGTCGGGCAGTATGACGACGCGTTGTTCCTCAGCCATACACTTCCTCCCTCTTTGCGGAGACCGGCCAGGAACCCGCTCGCTCTTGGCAGCCTACATCGTTGGTCCCGGTCCGGCGCGCATCCGCGTCGAACTCATGTTTCGGGTCTTCCCTGCAACAATCGCTGGCGGTCGGCCTCGCCCAGTTTCACGGACAGGGACCGGGCCAGGGCCGTCCCTCTGGCGGCGCTCTCCCAGCAACTGGACTCCCGGCAAAGGTACGCGCCGCGGCCCTCCGCCTTGCCTCCTGGATCAATCAGCAGCCCCTGGGCGCGACTGACAATGCGCGTCAGGCAACGCTTGTCCATCTTGCGACGGCACACCACGCAGCTGCGTTGCGGCCGATGTCGCGGTCGCCCACCCTTGCGGACGGTCATCGCCGGTTCACCTAATCCAGAAAGTCGTCCCACTCTTCGCGCTCGCGGCCCTTCTTGCGCCGACGAACCGCCACAACTTCGCCCAGTTCCTCGTCGAAGACCAGCTGGCGCCGTTTCCTTCTGCTTTCGCGGCGCTTGCGTTCCTCGTCCTGCTCGTTCATGACCTCTTCCAGGTCGCCTTCCGGCTCCTCGAGCTCTTCCTCGAATTCCGGTTCCGGCCGGACCCGGCGGAATACGCGCCGGGCGGGTTTGCGGGAGTCGGGCTGCGGCGCCGGCGCCTGGTCGTCCGCAAACACGGCCTCGGTCAGATCCACTTCTTCGGTCGCAACCGCCGCGGCGGCGCCCTCTTCGCTGACCTCCGCGCTCGGGGTCGCAAGGTCTTCCACTTCCTCTGCCTGGCCCGCCTCGCTTTCGGCTTCCGCTTCTGCAAGGGCTGCTGCGGCATCGCGGGCCTGGACCGCTTCATAGGCGGCCAGGATCTCGGCCAGAGCCGCTTCGGGCGCTTCCAGCCGACGCAGCAGCGAGGCGTCGCGCAGCAAACAGCGCCACATGACCTCGCCCACCGTTTCGAAGGGTTGCAGGGCCTCCTGGATTTCATCCGGCAACTCGAAGGCGTCGACCGAGACCTGAAACATTTCTTCCGGCAGGGTCTCCCGGGCGGCGTTGATTTCCTCCATCCGTTCGGCCCGTTTCGCCTCCCGCATGACGAGCAGGCGGCTTTCCACCAGGTCCGCAAAGCGGCCCATGGCGGCGTATTCCTCCGGCATGATCATGCGGCCCTCGTTCTTGCGCGTAATGATGCGCGTCGCTTCCTCAAACAGGTCCGCCTGTTGCGCCGCCATTTCGGACAGCGGAGGCTGCCCCACCCGGTCCAGCGCGTCCGACACGGATTCGGACACGCTCTTGATGTCAATGCGCCAGCCGGTCAACTTGGCGGCCAGGCGCGCGTTTTGCCCCTCGCGCCCGATCGCCAGCGACAACTGGTCGTCCGGCACGATGACCAGCGCCGTTCTGCCGGTGTCGATGTCATCGTCAAGATAGACGCCGTTGACTCGCGCCGGGCTCAGGGCCTTGGCGATGAAATCGCGCTGTTCCGGCACCCATTCGATGACGTCAATCTTCTCTTCATGCAGTTCCCGCACGATGTTCTGGATTCGCATGCCGCGCATGCCGACGCAGGCGCCGACCGGATCGATGCCATCCTGCAGGGCGGCCACCGCGACCTTGGAGCGATAGCCGGCCTCGCGCGCGATGGTCTTGATCTCCACCTGCCCGTTGTAAATCTCCGGCACTTCATATTCCAGCAGACGGCGCAGCATGTTGCGATGGCCCCGGCTGACGATGATCTGCGGGCCGCTGTTGCTGCGCCGCACTTCCAGCACGTAGGTGCGCACCTTGTCGTGCGGCCGGTAGCGCTCGCCAGGAATTTGCTGCGAACGGGGCATGATGGCCTCACCGCGCCCCAGGCTCAGGGTGATCATGTGGGCGTTGGTACTCTGCACCGTGCCGGTGATGAGGTCGCCTTCGCGCTCCAGGTACTCTTCGTAGAGCAGGTTGCGTTCGGCCTCGCGGATTTTTTGCAGGATCACCTGCTTGGCCGTCATGGCGGCGATTCGACCGAAGTTGCGGGTCGTGCGCTGCACCTTGACCATGACGGTGTCGCCTTCCACCGCCTCGGGCTCAAAAAAGCGCGCGCTTTCGAGGTCGACCTCGGTGGCGTCGTTCAGGACCGAATCGACCACTTCCTTCTCCACAAAAATGCGCGGCCGACCCGTCCTGGGGTCGATGTCCGCCTCGACCAACTGCGCCTCGCTGGCGCCGGTGTCCCTCCGATAGGCCAGCACCAGTGCCGACTGCAAGGCCTCCAGTACGACGTCCTGCGGCAACTCCCGCAGTTCCGTGATTTCGTTAAAGGCGACTTCAAATTCGCTTCTCATGGCCCGTTTCCTGACCCAATGGCCCTCACGTCTGACCGGCGCCCTGACAGGGTTGCCGACACTTGCGCCAGACTTCTGCCTGATTATAACAACAGAAGTGGGGGCGCGTCCCCACTCCGCCGCTCAATTTAGCACATCCCTGGCCGCTGCGCAAGACGGGCTTCGGCGGCCCTCACCCCGACGCAGCCGCGCCCGGCAACGCCTCCCGCTCCACATCTTCATACAGGGGAAAGGCGGGGTACCCCAGGACGCGCCCGCTGGCGGCATCGGCCAGCCAGACCTGGCCCAGGGCGTCAACGGCCAGTCCGGCGACCGTCCCGATGCGGCTGCCCGCCGGATTGTCGCCCCCCGGCTCGCCAAATGACCCGAGGCATTTGCCGTTGAGGTCCATCACCAGCACGCGAGCGGAGTCCGGGTCCCCCGCGTACAAAAGGTCGCGATCGACGTCCAGCGCCAGATAGGGCCGGTTGCCTTCGTCCGCATACCAGCCCCGCAGCGGAAACTGTTGCCTGAAACTGCCATCGCTGTCAAACACCGAAATGCGTCGGTTCCAGAATTCCGCGATGAAGAGGCGTCCGTCCGGGTGCAGGGCCAGGCCGCTGGGTTCATCCAGCTGGCCCGCGTCACTGCCTCCCTCGCCAATGTCCAGGACCCAGTCGCCCTCCGCCGAGTACACGCGGACCCGCTTGTTGCCGGTGTCCGCTACGTAGACCCTGCCGTCGGCATCCAGCGCCAGATCGCGGGGGCCCCACAGCCCGCCGGGCGGTTGCGCGCTGGCGCCCAGGCCGAAGAGCGCCGGCTCGCCCCAGCCATGAACCGGCTCGCCCGCCTGCGACAGGACCTGGACGCGGTAGTTCCAGGTGTCGGCGACGTACAGGCGACCATCGTCAGCGAAGCGCAGGCCGCCCGGCCGTTCCAGGCCGTCGGCCGCGGAGCCTGCCGGCAGGTGAGCGAGGAACTCACCCTCGCGCGTGAAGAGCGAAACGCGGCTGTTGCCCTCCTCGCTGACCGCCAGCTGGCCCTCCGGGCCGATGGTCAGGCCAACCGGACGCAGCAACTGCCCGGGCCCACTGCCGGCGCTGCCAAAAATCGTGTGCGCCGACAGATTCTGCCAGTTGTCGAGGCAGAGGTTGCGGGGAAGGTCGTCCAGCGGGTTGCTCACCTGGCCGCCGCCGCTTCCCTGGTCCCAGATTTGGGCGACAATGTCCTTGCGCAGAAACAGGACCATGCGGTCTGCGACCGGCCAGTGCGCGAGTTCAAAATTGCGTCCGGTCTCCCTGGCGTAGGCGCGATAGTCACGCGCCCACCAGATATCGAACACGGCCTGACGCATGGCGGCCGCAGGGGCGTTGGCGGGCGTGAAATCCAGGAAGTTTGCCAGACGGGCAGCCGTCATGCCGAAATAGTCCTGCATCGGCCACCACATGCGAATGTAATCGAAACGCTGGAAGCGGTCCTCCAGCAGCGGCTCAAAGGCGCCCAGATTGCCGCTCCCCACGACCACCGCCCGGGCGTCCTGCAGCGTTTCCGGCGTGGGGTTTTCCCCAACGTAACGGGCGTTGGCGAAGTCGCGGAAATACCAGCTGTAGGGCCAGGAGACGAGGTTGTCGTAGACAAGCACCATGCCCTTGCCGTCGGCCACCCGGCGGCTGGTCTCCTCCAGGCGGTCAAGCACCGTCCTGACCCCCGGCGCGGCATGGGCGTAGACCAGGTATTCGGTCGCCAGGTCATGGTTGACGAAGGAAGCCCGCAGCGCCGCGCGCAGGGTAAAGACGGCCAGCAGGGCGAAACTGGCGATGGCCAGCAACTGTCGCAGGTGTCGCCAGCCATGGCGTTGACCGAGCTGGACCAGTCCGGCCAGCACGATGCCGCAGATGACGAGCAGGCCCAGCCAGCGGCCGCTGCGCGCCAGTTGCGCCTGTTCCAGCCCGGCAAACACGCCCCCGCCGGCCCACAGCGGTTGCAGCACCTGGAAGAGCGTCAGCGCCAGCAGCGGCAACAACAACAACGCAAGCCAGCCGCCGCGGCGCAGAGTAGCGGCGTCCAGCCCGTTGAGAACGCGCCCGAAATACCATGCCGACAGAAAGATCAGCGGCAGGGTCAGGTGGGTCGTCAGCCATGGCATCTTTTCGCCGGCGATGGTGTAGCCGAAGAGCGCGAGAACCGCCCACCAGGCCAGCAGCCACAGAGTGGGCAGGCGCTGCAATGGCGTGGCGGGCGCCGGGGGAAGGACATTGGCGTCGGCGTCAGGCGGCACGGCCCGAATTTGCCGGCGGCGTCGGCGCCAGAACATGCCCAGGCCGGTCGTCATCGCCAACGCGCTGCCCAGCATGGGCAGGAATTCGTAGACTGGCAGCAAGAGGCCAAGGTAGTAGTACTGCGGCTGGCTGCCGCGACGCACCCCCTGTTGCTCCAGCCAGTAGCCGAGGCTCCCGACCAGACCGGTCGCCAGACCGTTCAGATTGGTGAACATCGTCGTGAAGAAGAAGGCGAATACGGCGTAAAACAACAGGGCGCAGGGGATCCAGCGGCGCCAGTTCCACACCAGCCCCACTGCCAGGGAGATGGCCGCCAGCGGCGCCAGGGCCAACGCCGCCCGGGTAATCCCTTCAGGCGAATAGTCCGTCGCCCTCGCGCCCGTCAGGGCGATCAACAAGGGCGCCGCCCAGGGGAGAATCAGGCTGCCCATGACCACGATGAGGTCCAGTTCGGGATAGCGCTGCAGGCGGCGCCACCAGCCCTTTCGAACCCCGACCAGCAGAAGCAGCAGGACCAGCCCGGCCAGGATCCAGGCGAGGACCAGGGGCAGTTGCTCAATCGCAGGGACCGCATCCGGCAGGATCTCTTCCGGCACCTGGGGATCGGACACCTGCTCCCTGAAGGGCGTCGCCTTGTGGGATATCGACTCGACCAGCAACAGGGCGCCGCAGGCGAGCAGGGCCACGGCGCCGATGATCAACAGGTCTCGCAAACGCGGGCGCCGGAATTCCCGGAACATCGGCCAAAGCAGGCTCGCCAGCAGAACGGCGATGAGCAACGCAAGACCCAGGACCAGGACCCGCATCTCGACGGCGTTCCACCAACCCGCCTGTGCTGCGGCCGTCAGCGCCCCCTCCGGCGGGGTAATCGCAAAGAGAATGACCAGCCCAAGGGCCGCCAGACCCCCCAGCAGCAGGGACAGGACAAGAAAGTCGAATACCGCGCGTCCCGACAGTTGCCAGCGGCTTTGGGCCAGGCGCAGCAGCCAGTACAGAAACAGGAAACTGCCGTAAATGGCGATGTAGATGAAGGCCGTTTCCTTTGACCCGAGATTGCCGATCATGGCGAGCGAAAGCAGCAGCAACCAGTGTTGGCGGCGACGCGCCCGTGGCGGGCCGTTGAGATACATCAACAGGGCGTAGAGCAGCAGGAGCGCGAAGAAAATGGAGGGCGTATCGTGCCGGATGTACCGGTGGTAGTAGAGCGTGACGGGTGAGATGAGCAGCATCAGCGAGGCCAGCAGCGCGCCGTTTCGTCCCAGCCAGGGGCGGAACAGCGCCGGCATGAGCACGACCGCCACGCCCAGCAGCGAAGTATAAATGCGCGCGCTGAAGTCGCTGTCGCCGAAGAGGAAATAGAAGAAGGCCGTGGCGTGGAAGAGGATCGGCCCGTGCATCAGGGGCGTGTGCTGGAAGTTGCCGTCCCGGTAGAGATTGTAGGCGAACTGGGTGTGCAGGCTTTCGTCGTGACTCATCACGCGCTCGCCCAGCAGCCAGAAACGCGTGAA
>DAOUIB010000234.1:0-14129 GCA_034428275.1 Anaerolineae bacterium | reverse complement strand
CAGACTTTGAGGAAATTGCTGCGCAGTTGCCTGATGAGTTGGCCAACCACCGACGAAATGACTGGGATCAGGAACTGGAGAATGGTTGGTGGCTCTGTTACATGGGCGCGAACGATGCAACCTGGTATCTCAGAGAGCTTGCCGCCACCTGTGACTTGACCGACAACGACTGGCACATCACGCTGAATCAGTAGTTGCCTCATCCCCCCGCCCAGGCAGCGAATAACGAAAATCGCAGTGCGGCGCGCCCTGCATGATCGTCTGCGTGCGCTCCAGCTGCACGTCGGGGTTGAAGCCCTCGATGAGCGCGAAGTCCCGGTTGCAGGAGAGCAGCGCGCCCAGCTCCGGGATGCCCAGCGCGCGGTACATCTCGGCGTAGCGGCAACGCGTGACGTTGAAGTGGAAGGCCTCGTCGTCCTGGCGCAGCGTTTCGATGCGCATCGCGTCATCTTTCTGCCAGGCGGGCAGCGTGTCCGCGAAGGCGCCGAGGTCTACCTCGCCCGTCTGGCCGGCCATGGCCGCGCCCTGCTCGCGCGCGATCCTGATGATCGTCTCGCGCAGCACTTCCAGCACCCGCTCGCGGCCGAATGCCTCGCCGAGGGCGTCGACCAGCGGCGCGAGGATGCGCGCCTCGGTCTCGCGGCGCGTCAGCACGCCGATACGCTGGTTGAGCTCGTCGGGTTTGGGCGCGTCTGAAGGACTGTTCATGGTCAATCTCCGCTGAATGCCGGCCGCCGGATTGTAGCATGGCGCGGCCTGACGCGACCTCCACGCCAGCGGTGACCAACCTGCGGCGGAGGACGCAGTTGCGCCTGACAAGGCAGCAGGACGCCCCCCGTGGGGAGCGCCCTGCAATCTGCCGGACCCTGCGCGCTCAGCCCATGGCGGCCGCGAGGGAGGCGCAGGCGGGACAGCCGCCGCCGGGGCGCACGATGGCGAAACCTGCCTGGGGGTCGGAGTCGTAGCGGGTGGCGTCGACGTTCCAGACGATGAAGAGGCGCACGCGCCCGCTGCTGCGCGCGAGGGTCACCGCGCGTCCCAGCCAGGCGGCCTGGTCGGCGACGGTCACGTTGGCGGCCCAGGCGAAACCGCCCGGCAGCGGACCGTAGCCTTCACTGGAAAGGTAGCCGATTTCGGTGAAGCAGAGCGGCTTGCCGGGGAATGCAGCGGCGTAGACCTCAAACATCCGCGAGTAATAGCGGGTGTAGTGGCCGCTGTTGCCGCGCGGGTCGCCGCTGCGGGCGTCGGGGCCGAGGATGCCTTCGTTGTAGTGGACGCCGACGCAGTCCATGTAGTTGGCGGCGCCGGCGGCGGCCATGCCCCGGATGAAGGGCAGGTCGTCGCAACCGCCAGCGGCGCAGCCGCCGCCGAAAAAGCCGGTGGGGGCGGGCGCGCCGCTGATCACCATGACGCCGGGATTGGCGGCCTTGATGGCGTTCCAGGCCTGGCTGAGCATGGAAGTGTAGGCCTGCGGGCTGATCTGACCACTGGGCCATTCACGGTCGATGTTCTGTTCGTTCCAGACCTCGATGGCGTTCGGCCCCAGCGACGCCACGCCGCCGAGGAAGTTGACAAAGTCGCGCGTGTAGCCGGCGGGGTCGGGCGCCATCTCACCGGGTTCGCCGACGATGCTGAGCAACACGTGGAAGCCGGCGCCACGGGCCTGGCCGATGACCCAGTTGACGTCCGCGGGGTTGTCGCCCCGATGATAGCGGACCTGGCGCTTGACCCAGGTCATGCGCGCCGCGTGCATGTGTTGCGGCGCGGTGAAGCCGAGGGCCTGGCCGCCGAGGGCGAAACCGCCGCCGATCGCCGGCGCGCTGACCCGGCCCGTTGTCTGCCCTTGCTGCGGCGCCCTTTGTGGCAGTGGAGTCGGCGCGAGCGGCGCCGGTTTGCTGCGCGAGAGCAGGGGCTCATGGACGTAGAGCAGCTCTTCGTTGTGTCTCACCGCCTGCCAGTCGGCGACGCCATTGATTGACTCGCCGGTGACGCGTTGCAGGACCTGCAGCGCCTCGCCGCGCCGGAAGCTGGTGACCACGTTGCAGCTCGTATCCGGGCAGCTGCGGGCGTTGGCAAAACGCGACGCATTGACGTACCAGGTGGTAGGCGACGGGGCGGGGTCGACGACCGCCGGGCGTCCGGCTGTCTGTGTGTCCGTCGTGAGCGGCGCGGCAGGCGTTACGTCGGGCAGCCAGGGCTCGGCGAGCGAGGCATGCAGGTAGACGTCGCCCTCTTCGTGGCGCAGTTTGAGCCACTGCGAGTCAGCGTTCAGGGCTGTGCCGGTCACGTGCCCGCTGACCTCCAGCAGCTGGCCGCCGACGAATCGGGTGACGACGGCGCAACTCGTTGAGGGGCAGGCGCGCGCGTTGACGTTGTCCGTGCCGGTCACGACGTAGTCGCCGACCGGCAGCAGGCGGTTGGCAGCGATGCAGCGCGTCAGCACGCCGATCAGCGCGTCCACTTCGTCCAGATCGATGCTCAGGTTGTAGGCCCGCCGCACCTTGACCACGGTTTCGGCGAACCAGCAACGGTTTTGCGCTGGCAACCACCCGGCGGCGTCGCGCTCGCCCTTCCGGTTGAAGTCGGGGCCGGGAGCGGCAATCGCCAGGTTACGGATGTCCGCGGCGAAGGCGCTGCGGGTCGCGCTGTCGGCGGCGCAGAGGCCGCTGTCGTGCGCCTCGGCGAGGGCGACGACGGGATCGATCACGACGTCCCGCTCCGCGATGAAGCACTGGTTGTTGTAGAGACTGCAAAAGGACCTGGCCCGATCATTGAGCAACTGCGACTCAGTGGCGTCGGGGACGGGATAGTCGGCGGCGTCGAAGGGCGCGCAGCGCGCTTCGGGGGTGACCGGCAGGCCCAGCCAGCGGTCCTGCGCCTGAAGCGCGCCGGCGCCGACAAGCGCCAGCAGCAGGATTGCGAACAAGCGGATCACGGCAAGCTCTCCATGCGGCGATGAACGCGACACTATCTTACGCGATGCTGCGCCCCGGTTTGAGGGCGGATTGCGGGTCGGGCGGGGCGGTTCAAATTGACTGCCCGGAAACTAGCCGCCGGGGCAGATGCTCTCGCAGGGCACGCCGTCCCGGTCGCTGTCACGGCGCGAGCAGCCGCAAGTGTTCAACTGGAAGTAGGCCTCCTGGCAAGAGGCCATCGCCGAGCAGGACTTTGAGCAGTTGCAAGTGAACTGCGGGCCGGGGACGGCGGTCGGCGGAACGCTGGCCTGGCCCTGACCGGAGCCCGTCTGCCGCGCGGGAACGCCGGTCGGCGCCGGCCGGCTGCGGGAGAGCAGCGGGCCGTGGACGTAGACCACCTGGCTGCCGTGCTTCACGGCCTGCCAGGTTGAGGAGTCTCCGACAGACTCGCCGCTGACCGCCTGCAGCACCTGGACCTCGGCGCCGCGCGCGAAGCCGGTCACGATGCCGCAGGTGGTGCGCGGGCAGCTGCGGCCGTTGGCCTGCGCCGGCGCGACGACGTACCAGGTGCCGGTCGCCTGGTTGGGGTTGACGGAAAGGGCCGAACGTGGCGTTGACGTTGGAACAGGCGTGGCCGTGGGGACGGAGGTCGGGGTGACCAGCCGGACGAGGGAGGCGTGGACGTAGACCTCACCGTCATCGTGGCTGACTTTCAGCCAGCGGGTGTCGTCATTCCAGGCGCCGCCCTCCACCTCCCCGATCACGTCCAGCGCCTGGCCGCTGCCGAAGGTGGTGACGATCTCGCAGTCCGTGTCGGCGCAGGCGCGGGCGTTGACCCTGGCGGCGCCGACCACGTGGACCGGCGTCGCGCCTGAATCCAGCGGGAGGTCGAGGTCGCAGTTGGCGAGGACGCGCTCCAGCGCATCGGCCTCGCGCCGGTCGATGGTCAGGGAATACGCGCGGCGCACAGTGATGATCTGCCTGGCGAACCAGCAGCGGTTTTGCGCCGGCAGCCATTCGGCCGCGTCCTTCGCGCGCTTCTGGTTGCGGTTGAGCGCCGGCGAGGCGAGGGTCAGGTTACGCAGGTCGGAGGCGAATTGCGCGCGTGTGGCCCCGCTGGCGGCGCAGAGGCCGCTGTCGTGCGCTTCCGAAACGGCGATGATGTGCTCGATATCGGTATCGAAGCGCGACTCGAAGCATTCGTTGGTGTAGGGGCTGCAGATTTGGCCGCCCTCGCGCGCGATGATCTGCAATTCGACGGACTGCGAGTAGGGGTAGTCGTCGCGGTCGTAGGGAGAGCAGCGGTTTTCCGGCGCGACGGGGATGCCGCGCCACGCGTCGCCCTGGGCCAGCGACAGGCCTGGCAGCAGCATGCCGAGCAACACCGGCGCCGCGACGGCAAGCAGCAGACCCGCAAACAATTGTTGACGCATGGTGGCTCTCCCCGACTTCTGGCCTCACTCCCGAAACGCAGTGTGAAGGGGGCGGGGAGGCAACAGTGTCAACTGCGCGCTTCTGCAGTCTGACTTGAGACAATGTCAAGACGGCCGACCAGTCTACACCAATTGGTTGTTCTATGGTGCCGGGGCGACAGACGCCAGGCCGACGAGCGGGCGCCGCCTGTCGCGCCCGGGCCGGTCAGCGCGTCGCTCGCCTCCGCCCGCCTGAATGCAGCGCGTTGTCTTCATGGTCGCCTGGGAGGCGCGGGGCGTAAAGCCGGTTCGGGCCCTGGAGCCTGAATCCGAACAAATTCGTGACATATCGTTTGGCAGGGCGGAAAGGTTAATCGGAACGCAAGGGAAATGCGGCGCAGCGCAGACGGGCTCTTGACGCTGCGTGAAAGGAACCCTTGTTTTTAGCCGAAGAGCCGCAGTTGCTTGAGCGCCAGCAGCAGGTCCAGCCGGGCGGCGGGCTCGCTGAGGGGAATGAAGTTACGTGGCTTTCACCGGGGCTTTGTCATAGTCTCCTTGTGGAGTGTATTGCCAAAAGTTGATGTTGCAGTTCTCTTCGTTGGGATTCTTGGTCCACAGACCTTGCGTGGTGTCTAGAACCACAGGCATATCGCATTTGCGAAGCACGGCAGTGAATGCTTCCAGGAGGTTGAATCTGTGTTTGTCCACCTTGGTCATACATTTGTCCGGCAAATGCTCACTGAAACCCAAAAGGGTTTGCTGACCAACATGTTGTCTTTTCCAGTTGTGGAAACTCTCGGACTTCTGCCAAGAGTAGGCTCCCATCCCTGCAAATACGTCTGCTACTTGAATGAAGGGAACGTCCTTGGAGTCTGCCTCTCCAACATCAACGGGCAGGTCGCTAAAGATGTCGAGATGTATCCTGAGTAACTCGGGAGACATCAGTCCTTGCTTGTCAACGGAAAGACTCCAGTAGTTGATCGTGTTACCCCAGCGTTTTGTAAAGACATCACGAAATAACATGCGAAACATGTTCTGCTGGTTCTGGGCATCATCCCGGCGAAACACATTGTGATGTCGTGAATCGTGCATATCCCAAGTCAGGATGTCTGCTCGCAAAGAACGCTGCAGGGATAGTTGAACAACCTTGCTGATTACCTGGATGGCATCTTTAGCCTTGTCGTCCCCCTTGATTTTGCTCCACTTGAGTTCGGAAGAGGAAGTACGGGATTCCAGGATGGCGTTGACATTGCTTTCTAAGCAATCCACTGGCATAGAAACACAGGCAACCGATCGAAATCGCCCGGAATCTTTGTATGCTTCGTCGGCAAATGCCACGTGGGTAACTCCGCTACCAAAGTCCACGGCCCCAACTTTCTCCACACTTCCACAAGCCGGAGCATGATAGAGGAAACCAGCAGCGGTTTCTGTCAGAGTTACGTTTGAGAAATTCCGATTAGCCGAAGAGCCGCAGTTGCTTGAGCGCCAGCAGCAGGTCCAGCCGGGCGGCGGGCTCGCTGAGGGGGTCGCCGCAGATGTCGCGGATGCGTTTCAGGCGATAGTTGAGCGTGCTGCGGTGAATGTGCAGGCTGCGGGCCGTGCGTACGCTGTTGCCGCCGGCGTCCAGCCAGGTCTCCAGGGTGTGGAAGAGCTCGGCCTGGCGCTCTTCCTGTAACTGGCGCAGGGCCGGCAGGTGCGGGTTGCGTTCCAGTTCCTGCGGCCCGGCCCGCCACAGGGTGAGCAGGTAACCCAGTTGCGCGTATTCCGTCAGCGGCGGCAGGTCCAGGCGCCGCGCAATTTGCAGCGCCTGCTGGCACTGGTCCCAGGCCAGGCGCAGGTTGGCGGCGTCGCGCTGCGCCGCGCTGACGGCGATGCGCAGATTGCGCGCCAGGCGCCGCAACTGTGACGCCAGGGCGGGGTATGCCTCGTCGGCCGGCGTCAACAGCAGGGCCTGGCCGGCGAAATGGCCCACGACTGCGGGCCAGTCCTCGCTGGCGGCCAGCTGGTGGATGCGTCGTTGCAGGGGCGGCTGGCGCTGCTGTTCCGGCGCAGCGACCAGCAGCAGGCGCCAGGGGGCGTTGAGGTCGATGCCGAAACGCAGCGCCTGGTCCTTCAGCAGAGCCTGCTGGTCCGGGTCGCCTTCAATCAGACGCGCGAAGAAGCTGCCTCTCATGGACATCTCGGCGCTCTGCACCGCTTCCTGGTGCAGCATCATCAGGGCAGCGATGGTGGCGCCGCTTTCGATGGCCATGTGGTCGATGTCGGTCAGGGGGCGGCCGTCGGCGATGATCCAGAGGTAACCGCGGATCTGGCCGTGCACGACGACGGGCGCGAGGATGCGTTCCATCTCCAGGCCGACTTCCGGCAGGGCCGGCAGGGCCAGCGGCCGCAGGCCCTCGCGGATCGTGGCGAGGGTGCCGCGCTCGCGCAGGGCGCGCAACAGGCGCGGGTCGGTGCGGCCCTCGCGCAGGGTGTAGCGGCGCGCCTCGTCAAAGGCGCTGACGTTGGCGCCGGCAAGCGCCACGAAGCGGCTGTCTTCGATGCTGACGGACTGGTTGATGAGGCCGGCGAGAACCTGCGCCAGTTGTTGCAGGTCGCCGCCATCCAGCACCAGTTGGGTCAGCACACGCTGGATCCTGAGCGCGCGTTGCAGCAGGGCCATGTGCTCCTGGGCGATGCGCTCGTTGGCGCTGCGGGCGATATCCACAAAGCGCAGACGCGAAGGAAATTCAACCAGCGGAAAGTCGTGCTGGCCTGCCGCCTGGCGCAAGGCCGACGGGGCGCAGTCGATGCTGTTGCCCACGGCGAGGCCCATGCCGACGGCGCCGACGTCGACGAGGTCTTTCAGCCAGCTGCGTTGCTCCTGATCGTCTTCAGGCAGGAGCGGCGCGGTGATCAGTATGAATTCGCCGCCGTTGAGCCAGCGGGCGGCGTCCGGCACGCTGACGGGGTGGACCTGGCGAATGGGCCGCCGGCGACCCTCCGCCCCGGCGACCAGGCGGGCGCCGGCGAAGGCGGGCAGTCGCAGGGCATCGGCGATCGTCAGCACGGTTTTCAGGAGTTGCCCGGCGTCTGGCAGGGGCGCGCCCGCTTCACGAATCGCGCTCCGGCTCCTGCGTGGCCGCTGCCTCGTCCAGCAGTTGCCGCAGGGCCGCCAGGCGCGGATCGACGTCATCCAGTTCGCAGCCGCAGTCCGTTTCGTTGAGGCTGGCGCCGCAGCGGGGGCAGAGTCCGCGGCAGTCCGCCCTGCAGAGCAGACCGCTCGCGCTGGCAATGAGCACCTCGGCGCGCAGCAGCGGCGCAAGGTCGAGTATGCCGTCCTCGCCGATGCTGAACTCGACGTCATACGCCACCGGATAACTGAAGAGCTCTTCCAGTTTCAGGGGCAGTTCCGCCAGCGTGGGGGTCAGGCAGCGGTCGCATTCGCCGCGCAGGCCGGCCAGCAATTCCCCCTGCAACAGGACGCCCTCGCGCGTGCGGCTCAGACGAAAGGGGCCGCGCAGGAAGGCCAGGACGAGGTCGCGGGAGACTTGCAGGGCGGGGAGGTCGAGGCTGGCTTCCTGGCGATAACCCGGACCGGCGCCGGTGATATCGCCGACCTTAAGACGCAACACACGCTGGTTGAGGGGGCGCGAATTTTCGTTCACCTGGGCCGCCATCCGCCGGGATCGCCGTGCCGCGATGATAGGGGAGAGACGCGCGCACTGTCAAGCGCGTCGCGTTGCCAGAAGCCCTTCCAGGCTGCGCTCGAAGGTACGGGCGCTGGCGGCGGCGCTGAAGTGGCGCAGCACGTGCTCGCGGCCGGCCGCGCCCATGCGCTGGCGCAGGGCCGGGTCGCGCAGCAGTTGCAGCACGCGTTGGGCCAGGGCGGAGGGGTCTCCGGGCGGCGCGAGAAAGCCTGTGACGCCGTCGACCACGGTCTCGGAGGGCCCGCCGCGATCGGTGCTGACCACCGGCCGCGCGCTGGCCATGGCCTCCAGGTTGACCATGCCGAGGCTCTCGAAGGATGAAGCGCAGACGACGACGTCGGCAGCGGCGAGGATGCGCTCCGAATCCGCGCGGAAACCAACGTGGCGCAGGCGCTCGACCAGCAGGGGGTCATTGCGGGCGTCTTCCAGGATGCGCTCCCGGTAATGCAGGTCCCTGCGGGTGTGCGGGTTGTCGCCGGCGACCAGAAAGCGGACCTGCGGCAATGCGCGTGCGACGAGGCGGGCCATGGACAGAAAGACGTCGTGCCCCTTCACGGCCTGAAAACGCGCCAGCATCACGACCAGCGGCGTCTCCGGTGCCAGGTCCAGCCCGGCGCGCAGTGCGGCAATGTCCCTGCGTGGACGGAATCGCCCGGTGTCCACGCCAGGGTACAGGAGCTCGACGTTTTCGGGTAGCATAAATGGCGGTTGGCCGAGGAATCCGTCGCGAATGGCGCGGGAAGGGGCAAATGTGGCCGCCGCCTTGCGAAAGAAGGCGAATTGCCAGGGTCGCGGGCGAAACCACCAGCCCCAGCAGGTCCAGAGTAGCGGAATGCCGACGCGTTGGGCCGCCGGCAGCAAAAAAGGCAGGCTGTGATAGTCGCCATGGATGGCGGCAAAACGGGTTGAGCGCAGCAGGGATTCCATGCGCCGCGCGGCGGGCAGGCGGGCCCAGAGCGACGGGATGAACCAGACGCTGGCATTGCGCCAGGGCGTGAGATACACGGGCCAGCCCTGCGCTTCCCAGGCGGCGCTCAACTGGCCGTGGCCGGCAACCAGCAGGTGCGGCTGCCAGCAGCTGGCGCCGAGTTGTTGCGCCAGAGTCAGAAGGGCGGTCTCGCCGCCCCCCAGGTCCTTGTAGCTGCTGACAAAAAGCAAATCACGGGTCATGGCATCATGACGGCCTGTCCAACAGGCGGATTATGCTGGCTGCCTGGCGGGAATGCGAGCCCGCGCCTGATGTTGCGGCAGGGGCGGCTATGCTATACTTTCGCGCATGACCGGGCAGGACTGGATACGCGAGTTGCAGGCGCGCGGTCTGGACGGCCCCACCTTGCTGCTGCTGGATGTCATGGAGCCGCTGGCTGCGCCGGGCGCGCAGTTCCTGTGGGTCGCACAGCCCTTCAGCGGCCTGTTCGGCGCCGCGGAGTTGACCGGGCATTTGGCCAGGCTGTTGCAGGAGCCGGATGGCATCGAACGCCTGCGCGAGATGCTGGAAAGCGGGCGCTGATGGCCTCGCCTGACCCCTTACTGGCCTTTTTGCAGGAAAACGCCAGCATCGTATTGCCGCTGCTGGTGGCGCTGGGCCTGGGCCTGTCGTCCTTCGCCGTCGGCCGTCGCAGCGCGCGCAGTCTGCGGGTGATGCCCGCCTGGCGCGCCCTGCCCGGCATGCTGGAGCAGGCCGCCGCGCAGGGACAACCGGTGCATCTTTCCGGCGGCGGCGCCGGGCTGCAGGGCAGCGACAGCCTGCTGGCGCTGGCCAGCGCGGAAGCGCTTTATCAGGCAGCCCGCCTGGCGCAGGGGCCGGTCATCCTGACGACCAGCGACAGCACCATGATCCCCCTTGGCTACGAAGTCTTGCGCCGGGCCCAACGCGCGCGCGGCTTCGCCGGCAGCATGCAGGCCGGCACGTTGCGCTGGTTCCCGGACGGCCCGCGTTCACTGGCCTGGGCCGGCGCGGCGAGCGCCCTGATGTCGAGCGAATACGTCGGCGCCAATGTGCTGGTTGGCGGCTTCGGGCCGGAACTGGCCCTGGTCAGCCACGCGGCGGCGCGGCGCGGCCAGCCCCTGCTGGCCGCCAGCGACCAGCTGGATGGACAGGCCGTCGCCTGGGCCAGCGCTGACGAGCCCCTGATCGGGGAGGAACTCTACTTCGCCGGCGCCTGGCTGCACCCGACGCCCGCCAACCAGGCGACGGTGGTGATGCAGGACATCCTGCGCTGGCTGCTGATCGCGGCGCTTCTGACCCTGGTGTTTCTGGCCTACAACAACGGGGGAGCCGCCCCGGCATGATGCGCAGTTTCTTCACCATGCTCGCGGTGTTGCTGGCGCTCACCACCGCGCTGGTGACGCTGGCCGGATTGCTGCTGGAACGGCAGCCAGTGCTGCTGGCGGGCGTGCTGGCCAGCTGGGAGCCGGCGATTCGCGAGTGGAGCGCGACGCTGCTGCAGGTCTTCTCGATCAGCGTGGCCGTATCCATCGTCATCGGCATCCTGAACCTGCTGCTGGTGCATTTGCGCCGCAGCGGCCGGCGCGAGACCGGCTGCGGCTACAGCCTCGTTCTCTTTCTCAGCGCGGCGATCGTCATCGGCCTGACCTACCTTGAGCGCGAAAACCTGCTCACGACCGGCGCGGAATGGCGCGTCCTGTTGCTGGAACAGGTGCAGGTCACGGTCGAGTCCTCGCTGGCCGGTCTCTTGCTCTTCGGCCTGGTGTATGGCGCCTGGCGCGTGATGGCCCTGCGCGTCAACGGCTGGGGCTCGCTCTTTGTGTTGACCCTGCTGCTGGTGCTGGGGGCCGCCCTGCCCCTGCCCGAAACGGCGCCCCTGGTCCCCTTGCGCGACTGGCTGCTGGCCGTGCCGGTGAATGCCGGCGCGCGCGGCATCCTGCTCGGGATCGCGCTGGCCACCATCGTCGTCGGCGCGCGGGTCCTCATCGGCCAGGACCGCAGCCTGCGGAGCGGGCGCGATGAGTGAGTACTACGGGCAGGGGCCCGGCGACGATCCCTGGTCGACCGGCGGGGACCCGCCGCCCGCCTGGGCCGGAGATCCCTCGGCATCGTCGCCCTTGCTGTCCCTGCTGGAACAGTTGCGGGACCGTCCGCTCAATCGCCTGTCGCGCCGCCTGCGCCGCCTGCGCGCGCGCAGCGACCAGCTGGCGCGACGCGATCCCTCGGCGGTGCCCAATGTATTTGTGCCAGCCTCCGGAGCCGCCGCCAGCAGCGCTCCGCGTCGTCGTCGCCGTCGCCGCCGTCGCCTGCGGGTGGGTGGCGAGCGTTTCTTTCTCTCGCTGCTGCTGGTGACCGGGATGCTGCTGCCCTTTTCGGGCGTGCAGACCCGCTTTGGTGAAAGCGCCCCGGCGACCTTCGGCGCGGGCAGCCCGCAGGAGACGCTCTACGAGACCCTGGATGCGCTGTCTCCCGGCGATCTGGTGCTGGTGGGTATGGAATACGGACCGACCGCCGCCGGCGAACTGGACACGGTCGCCGGCGTGTTGCTGCGGCACATCCTGCTGCGACGGGCGGTGCCGGTCGTCGTCAGCCGCTACCCGGTGACCCTGCTGCGCACGGAACGGATGTTGACGCAGCTGGGCAAGGCGGGTTCGTCCCTGGCCACAAGGCTGCAACGCGACGTCGACCTGGTTCCCAACGCGGACTGGTTTGTGACCCGCTTTCTGGCCGGCGACCTGGCGGGCCTGCGTTCATTGAGCATGAATCTGCGGGAGCAGCTGGCCATGGACCTGCGCGGCAGCGCGACCGGTCTGGACATTCGCCAGTTGGGCGATTTCGCGCGCGTGCTCGTGATTGCCGAGCGGCCGGAAGACCTGCGCCAGTGGGCGGAGCAGATCGCGCCGCTGGCGGGCAGTGACATGCTGGCGGCGACCGGCCAGGCCGCCGTCCCGCTGGCCCGCCCCTGGCTGCGGGTGGCCCTCAGCGGCACGATCAGCGGCTTCCGCGACGCGCTGACCTACGATTCCATGCTGCTCGCGCAACTGGAGGTGAGCGTCGGTCCGCCCTCGGCGCCCCGCAATCTGCGGGCCCTGAGTCTTGACGCAAGTATCGAACTGGAGTGGGACCGGCCGCTTTCCAACGGCGGGTCCCCGATCACCGGCTACACGATTCGTCATCTCTCCACGCCTTACCTGACCTGGGTGGAGCTGCCGCTCACCGGCAGCGACACGACCCACACCCTGACCGGACTGGACAACGGCACGGCCTACGACATTCAGCTGCGCGCCAGCAACGCCGAAGGCGACGGCCCCTGGAGCGCGCAAATCACGGACGTGCCGCGCACTGTGCCGTCGCAGCCGCAGTCGCTCACCCTGAGCGCCGGAGACGCCAGCGTGGAGGCCAGCTGGAGCGCGCCGGCCGACGATGGCGGCTCCGCGCTAACCGGCTACCGTCTGCGCTGGCGAACCGGTACGGAGGAGTGGCGCAACGCGGATACCGCCGATGACGTGACCGCCTACACCGCGACCGGGCTCACGAACGGCGACGCCTGGGAATTCCAGGTGCGCGCCGTCAGTCAGGCGGGCGCGGGGGACTGGAGCGCTGCCGAAACGGCGACGCCGCTGGCCGGCGCCCAGGCGCTGGCCAACGCCGCGGCCGACAGTCAGCAGGCCCCGGCGGTCGCCACGGCGACGCCCGGCATCTTCCTGGGCACGGTGCGCACGGGGGCCGCCGAACTCTCCCTGCGGGACAGCGCGGATGCGGCCGGGGCGCTGCTCGGGATCGTCAACCCCGGCGAAAACGTGCTGGTGCTGCTGCGCAACAGCGCCGGCAGCTGGCTCTTCCTGCAGACCAATGACGGTCTGCGCGGCTGGTTGCCCGCCGCCAGCCTTGACCTGGGCCCGGTCGATATCCGCGACGTGCCGCCGCAGGCGGCGCCACAGCCCACGGCGACGCCCGGGGCGACAGCAACCCCTGTAGCTGACGGGTCCCCCGGCGGAACGGGGGCGCAGGCGCCCGGCGATGCGGGTCCCGCCGAGCGACCGGGGACGATTCCGCGGGCAGCAGAACGGGAGTCCTCCATCCACATTGGTCTGGCGCTCAGCATCGTGATGATCGCGCTGGGGGCGCTGGGCAACATGGGCGGCGCCGCGCTGCGCCGTGGCAGAAGGGACTGAGATGGCGAGCGTGGAACAGATCGGCCTGTGGGCGTCCTTTCTCCTCACGCTGATGATCTTCAGTTATTTGCTGGGCGACAATTTTCTTTATCGTCTGGCGGTGTTCATCTTCGCCGGCGTCGCCGCCGGCTACAGCGCCATCGTCATCTGGGATGGCATCCTGATCCCCTGGGTCCACGATACCCTGCTCGCCCCCAACGCGACGGCGGAGCAGTTGACGCTGGGCGCCGCGCCCCTGCTGGTCGGCCTGCTGCTGCTGGCCCGCTCCTGGTCGACGCGCGGGGACGGGCTGAGCCGCCTGGCGCTGGCCCTGCTCATCGGGGTGGGCACGGCGGTGGCGCTGGATGGCGCCATCAATGGCACCCTGATCCCGCTGCTCTTCGACACCGGCGAGGGAGTCGTGGCGGGCAACCTCGACAGCATCCTGCTGCCGGCCGGGGTGATCTGCACGCTGGTGTACTTTCAGTACCAGGCGCGGCGGGCGCCGCAAGGGCCGGGCCGGCGCCGGCGTCACATCCAGTTGCTGGCCGTGCTGGGGCAGGGCGTGATCGTCATCACCCTCGGCGCGATCTACGGGGCGGCCATCCTCACCAGCCTGACGATTTTCAGCGAACGCCTCGGCTTTCTGGTGCAGCAGGCGCAGGTCCTCCTGCCCACGCCGACTCCCGCGCCGGCGCCGGGCGCCTGAGGCGGGCCGGGTGAGTTTTTCGACGGGCACCGGGCCCGGGACCTGAGGCGATGGACGCGTCCGCGACCGCCCCCGCGACGGACCAGCGACTGGTCCTCTGTACCTTGATGCTGGTGTTCGCCACCGGTCACATCATCATCGGCATGATTCGCGGCGCGCGCAGCTGGCGCTCCGTCGGCCTGATCCTGCTGGCTCTGGCCATCCTGGCCCTGGTACTGGCCACCCTGGGCCGGTCCGCGGCGGCGCACCCCCTTTGAAGCAAAAGGGCGCCCCGGAGAGGAGCGCCCTGCAGTGGATACAG
>DAOUIB010000233.1:0-15756 GCA_034428275.1 Anaerolineae bacterium | reverse complement strand
CGACCCTGGCAGGGGCGACATGATATGTCGCCCGTACAGCGCAGGGGTGATCTATCGAATCGTCCGCCTGGTCTTTCAGTTGCACACGGGCGACATGATATGTCGCCCCTGCAGCAACACGGTGCAGGGGCGATTCTTAGATCGCCCGCCTTGACCCGGGCAGGCCCGGCTTTTGTCTGCCTGCGAGACAACCCGCTATACTCGCGCGGGTTGCAGGCACCGGAGCCGGACGCCATGGACGAGGCAACGCCAGTACTTGAGGTGCGGGGGCTGACGCGGCGTTTCCCCGGCGTGCTGGCCAACGACCGCATCGACCTCGAATTGCACAAGGGGCAGGTGCTGGGCCTGCTGGGTGAGAACGGCGCCGGCAAATCCACCCTGATGAACATCATCTACGGCCTCTACAGCCCGGACGAGGGCGAGATTCTCGTCAACGGCGCGCTGGCCGGCATACGCGACCCCAACGATGCCATCGCCCTCGGCATCGGCATGGTGCACCAGCACTTTCAACTGGTGCCGGTGCTCAGCGTCACCGAGAACATCATGCTCGGGAACGAAAGCGTGCGCGGCCTCTTTCTGGACCGGCCCGCGGCGCGCGAGCGCATCCTTGAGATTTCCGGGCAATACGGCCTGGCGGTCGACCCGGACGCCATGGTCGAGGACCTGCCGGTGGGCGTGCAGCAGCGCGTCGAAATCATCAAGGCGCTCTACCGTCACGCCGACATCCTGATTCTCGACGAGCCGACCTCGGTGCTTACGCCGCAGGAAGCCGAGGGCCTGTTCGCCATCATGCGCACCCTGACGGCGCGGGGCGTGAGCATCATCTTCATCTCGCACAAGCTGAAGGAAGTGCTGGAAATCTGCGACCACATCACGGTGCTGCGCAACGGACGCGTCGCCGGTCATGCCGACCCCGGGACGTCCACGCAGCAATCGCTGGCGTCGATGATGGTCGGTCGTGACGTCATCCTGCAGGTGGAGAAGGAGGAGGCGCAGCCCGGCGAGGTGGTGCTGGCCATCGAGCAGCTCAGTGTGCTGGACGACCGCGGCCTGCCCGCCGTCAACGGCCTGTCGCTGGAACTGCGCGCCGGCGAAATCCTGGGCGTGGCCGGGGTGCAGGGCAATGGTCAGACCGAACTGGTGGAGGCCGTCACCGGCCTGCGGGCGGTCAGCGGCGGCCGCGTCTTGCTGGAAGGTCGCGAGGTCACCGACGACACGCCGCGCCAGATCACCGCGGAAGGCGTGGCGCACGTGCCCGAAGACCGGCAGAAAGACGGCATGGTCATCAGCTTCCCGGTCAATGACAACCTGGCGCTGCAGACCTACTGGCAACCTCCCTTCGCGCGCGGCATCGTCATTGACGAGGGTGAGCGCGACGACTTCGCGCGACGCCTGGTGGAACGCTTTGACGTGCGCACGCCCGGCATTTACACACGGCTCGGCAGCCTCTCCGGCGGGAACCAGCAAAAGACCATCGTCGCCCGCGAGTTCTCAAGGCCCAGCCGTCTGCTCATCGTGGCGCAGCCCACGCGGGGCCTGGACGTCGGTTCGATCGAGTTCATCCACCGCCAGATCGTGCGTATGCGCGACGAGGGCACGGCGGTCCTGCTGGTCTCTGCCGAACTGGACGAGGTGCTCTCGCTCTCCGACCGCGTGACCGTGATCTACAACGGCCGCATCATCGACACCCTGCCGGTGGAGCAGGCCGATCGCGAGCACGTCGGCCTGTTGATGGCCGGCGTGCAGGCCGGCGAAACGTCGGATGACTGAAGCCCGCGCGGCGCCGCTGCGCGCCTGGGCCCGGATCTCACCGCGCCTGGTGCCGGTGATGGCCGTCATCACGGCCTTCATCATCGGCATCCCCTTCATCGTCTTCACCGGCGCGGGCGGCAGCCTGACGGAGGGCCTGCGCATCGCCGGCGTGGCCTACAGCGCGCTCATTGAGGGCGCGACCGGCATCGTGATCAACGACCTGGCCCGGCCGGAGCATCTGGAGCTGGCGCGGCAAGTGCTGGCGGAGGATGACCTCGACCAACGGGGCCTGGGGCGCCTGGCGCGCGCCAGCGCCCGCCTCGCCGACGCCGACGTCGACGAACTGCGCGCCATGGCCGATTTGCTGGAGCGCCTCGCTCTGGACGATGAGGCCGTCGATGCCCTCGGCGCGCGTCTGCCCGCCATCCGCAGCATTGGTCAGGTTTCGCTGGATGACCTGCGGCCCCTGCTTGACGATCTGGCGGCGCTGCCTCGCGCCGACCTGCGTCAACTTGCCGCAGCCTGGGCTGAATCCGACCCCGACATGGCCGCCCTGCGCGCCGAACTGGAGCCGCTCGCGCCGGCAGCGGCCGAGGTCGGCGACGGGCAACTGATCAAACAAATGCGCCTGGTGGACAGCGAGGGGCTCGTCGCGCTGCAACGCATTTTGGCGCAGCTGGACCTGGCCCGGGATTTGGGGCTGGACCCCGCGGGCGCGGAGGCCGACCTCGTCATCCGTATGGCGGAAGAATCTACGGAGGACGTGCGCGACCTGCTGGCGACGCTGGAGACCCTGGACCGGGCGGGCGTCGACGACGCCGTCGCGGCCAGCGAGCAACTTACGCTGCTGCGCCGCCTCTATGACGAGGACGTTCTGCTCAACAGCGACAGCGCGCGCGCCGCGCTGGAAGAAGAGTTGCCCAATGCGCTGGCCAACACCCTGGTCGTCCGTCGCCCCGGCAACCGACTGCTGCTGGACCGCTCGCCGCAGGGCGCCAGCGGCCTGATTCTGGAGGACAGCGCCCTCACGCCCGACGATCCGACGGATGACCGGCCCGAAGTGCTCTGGCTGCGACTTGGCGAAAGGGTGCTGATGCTCATCCTCCCCAATCTGGAGAGCATGTTCGTGCGCTCCATTCCCTACGTCATCGCCGGGCTGGCGGTGGCGCTGGGCTTCAAGGCCGGTCTGTTCAACATCGGCGCGGAGGGCCAGCTCTACGCCGGCGCCATTGTGGCGGTGGTGCTGGGTTTCACGGCGCCATTGACGGAGCTGCCGGGCTTCCTTCATTTGCCGCTGGTGCTGGCGGGCGGCATGCTGGGCGGTTTTCTCTGGGGCGCCATTCCGGGCGTCCTGCGCGCCTGGACGGGCGCCCACGAAGTGATCACCACCATCATGCTGAATTTCATCGCCATCCTCACGGTGGACTGGCTGATCAAGACTCCCGGCCTGCTGCGCGACCCCGAGGCCAGTCTGCCGCGCACGCCCTACATCAGCGACTCGGCGCGCCTGCCGGCCTTCAGCCAGATCGGCGCGGGCTGGTTCCTGCTGGCCGCCCTGCTGCTGACGGGCTGGCTGCTCTGGCGTCGTCGCCACGCGCCGGCGGAGAATCGTCGAACCTTGCCGCGCTCGCTGTTGGTCGGCGCCCTGTTGCTGGCCGGCGGTCTCCTCCTTTCCTGGCTGACAGTGCGCGACAATCTACACCTCGGCCTGGTGATCATGGTCATCACCGTGCTGCTTGCGGACTGGTTCCTGTTTCGCACCACGCCGGGCTTTGAGTTGCGCACGGTCGGCGCCAACCCGGACGCCGCGCGCTACGCGGGCATGAACGTGCGACTCAACATCGTGCTGGCCATGGCGCTGAGCGGGATGCTGGCGGGCATCGCCGGCACGATTCAGGTGACAGGCGTGCAGTTCAATTTGCAGCCGGAGTTTTTCGCCGGGCTCGGGTTCCAGGGAATCGCGGTGGCGCTGCTGGCGCGCACCGACCCGCGCAACATGATCCCGGCGGGCTTCCTGTGGGGCGCCCTGCTGACCGGCGCGCCGCTGATGCAGGTCAACGCCAACATTTCCATCGATCTCGTCATCATCATTCAGGCGCTGATCATCATGTTCATCGCTGCTGATGCCATTATCCGCTACCTGTGGCGCGTGCCGCAAGCCAGCGTTGAGGAGCAGGAAGCGGCGATGTTCTCAAAGGGCTGGGGAGGCTGACGTGACGACGATGGACCTCGCCGCAGCGCCTGGCGGCTGGCGCGAGCGCATCCGCATCACCCGCAGCGGCATCTTTTCGCTGGTCTTCGTGCTGCTGGGCCTGTGGTTGTTGCTCTCCGCGCCGCAGGTGGCGCCGGATACCATCACGCGCCTGACCGCCGGGCGCCAGGCCGGTCTGGAGGTCGCCGTTCGGCCCTGGCTGCTCGCGGTCGGCTTCTGGTACGTCATCGCCGGCGCGCCCGGTCTGCTGCCCGGAGACCGGCTGGAGCGTTTTCACTTCCGCGCCATGCTGCTGGCCGCCCTGCTGCTCTTCCCCACCATCCTCATACTGGCGGCGGCCGGGCGCAGCACCAACGCCGTCAGCATGCTGGCCTCCAGCCTGCGGCTGGCCACGCCGATCGTCATCGGCTCGATGGCCGGCATCTGGTGCGAACGTTCCGGCGTCATCAACATCGCCATTGAGGGCATGATGTTGACCGGGGCGGCCTTCGGCTTCGTGGCCTTTTCGTTGATCGCCCCGAATATGGAGAACAGCACGGCGCTCTTCATCGGCGTCGTCGTCTCGGTGCTGGCCGGTGGCGTCATGGCCATGCTGCACGCCTGGCTCTCGATCACCTTCCGCACCGACCAGATCGTCAGCGGCACGGTGATCAACATTCTGGCCCTGGGCCTGACCAGCTTTATGCGCCGCGAGATACTGCTGGATGCCCAGGATGCCGGTCGGGAGACCCTGCAGGCGGTGCCCTTTGAGCAAATCGCCGCTTTCCCGCCCCTGCGCAGCCTGCTGGACCAGTTGGCCGCGCTGCCGGTCTTCGGCGACTTCTTGTTCCCCGTGCTGGAAGAAGTGTTCTTCAGCGGCAAGCCGATCTTCTACATGATGTTCGTCCTGCTGTTGCTGACGAATCTGATCCTGTTTTACACGCGCTGGGGCTTGCGCACCCGCGCCGTCGGCGAAAACCCGCGCGCCGCCGATACGCTGGGCATCAACGTGATTCGCACGCGCTGGGTCAATGTGATCATCGCCGGCTTCATCGCGGGCCTGGCCGGGGCCTGGCTGTCGCTGGAGACGACCGGCACCTTCGACGACAACATGTCGGCCGGCCGCGGCTTCATTGCGCTGGCGGCCATGATTTTCGGCAAGTGGCTGCCCTTTGGCGCTTTCGGCGGCGGCCTGCTCTTCGGTTTTTCCAGCGCGCTGGAGACCCGCTTCCAGATTCTGGGGGTGACCCTGCCGCCGCAATTCCTGCAGATGACGCCCTACATCGTGACGATCGTCGTGCTCGCCGGTCTGGTGGGCAGGGCGCGGGCGCCGGCGGCCATCGGCACCCCCTACGAGAAGGAGTGAGGCGCGCCCAGCGGCCAGCGGGGCAAAACCTCCATGTCCAGTCCATCCCGCTGACCGGCCTGCCAGCGCCAGTGCGCCGCCGCCGCGATCATCGCGCCGTTGTCCGTGCACAGCTCCGGCGGCGGCAGCAGCAGGGGCGTGGGGCCGGCTTCGCGCAGGGCCGTCCGCAGGGCCTGATTGGCGCTGACGCCGCCCGCCACGAGAATGGCCCTTGCGCCGCAGCGTTCCGCGGCGCGCGCGGTCTTGCGCGCCAGCACTTCTACCAGAGCCGCCTGGAAGCCGGCCGCCAGGTCCGCGACGGAGACTTCCGCGCGCAATTGCGGTTGACGGGCGTTGGGGTCCACAGTGGCGGCGCGCAGCACGGCCGTCTTTAAGCCAGAGAAGCTGAAGTCGTCGCTGTCGTTCAGCCAGGCGCGGGGGAAGCGCCAGACTGAAGGGTCGCCCTCACGGGCCGCGCGTTCGACCTGCGGGCCGCCGGGGAAGGGCAGGCCAAGGATGCGACCGACCTTGTCGAAGGCCTCGCCGGCGGCATCGTCGCGCGTGCCGCCCAGTCGCTGCCAGTGGCCGTGACCGGTCATCAGCAGCAACTCGGTATGACCGCCGGAGACGATCAACACGAGCAGGGGGAAGTCCGGTTCCGTCTGCATGCCCGGCCACAGCGAATAGACGTGTCCCTCGAGGTGGTTGATGCCCAGCAGCGGCAATCCTGTGCCCAGCGCCAGACCCTTGGCGTAATTCACGCCGACCAGCAGCGATCCGACCAGGCCCGGGCCGCGCGTCACGGCGATGGCGTCCAATTGTGCCAGCGAGGTCCCGGCCTGGACCAGGGCCTCGTCGACCACCGCCGTGATGGCCTCCACGTGGGCGCGTGAGGCCAGCTCCGGGAAGACGCCGCCATAAGGCGCGTGCAGGTCGATTTGCGAGGCGACGACGTTGGCGAGGATCTCCCGCCCTTCGCGCACGACGGCCGCCGCCGTCTCGTCGCAGGATGTTTCGATGCCCAGCAGGAGGCTCATGCTGCAACCTCCTCCAGTTTCAGGACTGCACTCCGACCGAGGAAACGCCCAATGTCCTCGACCTCGGCCTCCAGTTGCGGAAGTCGCTCTCGCGGGACGGGGACGAAGGGCGAGACGATGACGGTCAGCGAGCGGCGACCCCGTTTGAGCTGCCAGCGGCCGCGCACGACGCCGTCGATGAGCAGGGACGGGCGGATGATTCCGCCGCCCGGGTGAATGGCGCGGCTGACCTCCGCCGGCAGGACCAGGTCGCGCTCCACGTGGCTCAGCAGCAGGGCGTCGAAGGCCGGCAGCAGGAACAGGCTGCGCCGCGGCTCGTCGTCCAGCCAGGACAGTTGATCGTTGGCAATCACGGCCTGCTGGCCCGCCGCGTTGATTGCCGTCACCTCATCCGCCAGGGCCTCAAGGCCGGCCCGCGCCAGTGGCAGCGGCAGGCCGGACCAGCGCGCCAGGTCCGCAGCGTTGGCCGGGCCGAAGGCGCGCAGGAAGCGACGGGCCAGACGCGCCGCCGCCGCGTCGGTACCGGGCCACCCGTCCACAGCCCCGTCGTCGAGCAGGCGATATTCGGGGCGGCCGCTGCGCAGGGGCACGCAGACGAGGGCGCCCTGCAGCGCCGCATGACGCAGCAAATGCGGGCAGGCCTGGCCCTCCACCGGCAGACCTTCGGCCGCCAGTTTGTCCTTCAGGACGGCGCGGGTTTGCGGTCCATCCGCCAGGAATCGACGCAGCAGCGACGTTGCGCGCTTCCGCGCCTCTTCGTCGAGGCCCAGCTCCCGATAGCGTCGGGCCGTCAGGCGGATGAATTGCGGACCGAAGAGCGGCAACAGCCAGGGGAGGTCCGCCATGGTGACGAGATGCAGCGTGCCGCGCATCAGCCAGGTCCAGCACAACTCCCCGCCGTTCAACGCCTCCCGGACGTCCTCATCAACCAGGCCGCAACTGCGCGCCCGCACGCCCAGGATGGCCGCGTTGTAGTCCTGGGCCTGCAGGCTGAGTGCGCCGGCCAGCGAAAGCTTCGGGTCACTGACCGGCGCGGCAAGCCCCTGGGCGCGCAGACGCAGGTGTCGGAGTTGGGCGGGATCGATCGTCGGGGTCATGACATTTCCCAAAAGGGGCCGCGCAATCCGAGAGACGCAAAGAGTTCCTGCGCCTCGGCAGGGCTGCGACCCTTGTACGTCGTTGACATTCGGTTGTGGTACCAGGCCCTGGCCAGTTCCCAGGTGTGCTGCAGGGTCAGCACGGCGCCGCGGACCCGGCCATTCTGCTCACACCAGGCGTCAATGTCCTCCTCCGACCGGAAGAGCAGGATGGTCGCTCAGGTCTCCACCAAATCGTCGTACCAGTGGCGGAAGGGCAGGGCAAAATGCACCAGCGCTGTTTCCGCCAGCAGCTCGCCATCGCGAACGCTGAAGCGCAAGGGTTCGCCGCGCGGGCTGCAGCGCGCCTCAATGACGGCGTCCTGTTGCAGCATGGCGGGAATGCCGGGCGCGTCCCAGGCGCAATTGGCGAAGAGCCAGTGTTGGCCGACCTGCACGCGAAACCTGGTGGGCAGGGCTGACAGGGGATTGGCCATGCGGATGCGTTCGCCGTCGGCTTCCAGCAGGATGAGATGGGCGTCGTGCAGGCGGCGCCAGGCGGCCCGGGCGGCAGAGTCGGCCAGGTTGCAGGCGCTGGCATTTTCCGCCAGCGTGGGCGGCCGTCCCTGTTCGCACCAGAAGCGGTAGATGTGCAGGCGCAGGGCCCGGTCCCTGTCGCAGGTGCTGTTGTGGCTCACGTCCGCAATGCCTTCATCCTTTCATACGCGTCAAGGAGGGCGACGCCAGCGAAGACCCAACAGAGGGGCAGTATCGGGAACAGATAGCGGGGGATGGCATGCAGGGCCAGATGCAGCAGCAAGGTATAAGCGATGAACGCGACCAGGGGCAGGCTCCGGCGCCAGCGTTGGCGGCTGAGCCAGATTCCGGCCAGCCCCGCCAGCAGACCGACAAAGTGAAGGACGTAAATCAGCAAACGCGGCCAGAAGCCCTCTGAAGTTGTCCACTGCAGCATTTCAATGGGTGAACGGCCCTCGCGCCACCACTCCTGCGCCATGAGACGCAGGGGTGGGCCGTCGACGTAAGCTGTGCCATGGGGTTGCAGGGCGGCGCTCGTCAGTTCACCGAGTCGGCGAAACAGGTAGCCGACGGGATCAGCCGCAATGCGTCCCTGTGCGCCCTGCAGATAGCTGGCCTGACGCGCCAGTGGCTCCTCTGACAAGGCGCCGGTGTCCTCGATCAGTTGCCTGTCCGTCTCCTGCGGGCCGCTCCAGCCCTGGTCCAGCGCGCCGATGTAAAGAAAGGCCGCGACGCCCTCGCCGGCGATGACAAGGCGGTCCCAGCGCGCCAGGCTGTAGACCGTCCAGCTGCCGACGACGAGGCTGTAGACCGCCAGCAGACGCAGAGCCCGGCGCAGGCCCTGGCGGCGGCCATCGACAAGAAGCAGGTGCAGGGCCAGGGCAAGGGGGAAAAGTAGCAGAACGGCCCGCGTCAGCGTCGCCAGGCCGAGCAGCAAGGCGGTCAGGGCAACGTGTTCGCGTCGATGACTGTGATGCGCCAGGGCGGCGAGCAACAGGGCGATGTAAAGTGTTTCGGTGGTGACGCGGGTGACTTCGAAAATGAAGGCCGGCGAGATGGCGATGGCCAGCGCGGCGACGAAGGCGGCGCGTTCGTTCCCTGCGACGGCGCGCCCCAGCCGCCAGACCAGCCAGACGGAAATCGTACCCGCCAGAGCCTGAAAAACGCGAATGAGCAGTACGGCTGCCTCGCGCGGGAAGAGGGCCTGCGGTACACCGACAAAGAGCAGGAAGAGGGGCGGCGTCGTCAGTCTGCGCAAGGAAATAACCACGCCGTCGGGGTTATGCGTGTCTCCGTATTCTGTCAGGATTCCTTCGTCAAAGCCGGTGACCAGGGCGTAGCCGTGAGCCAGATACCAGGGGCTGTCGCTGCCATCGCTGACGTAGCCGATGTCATGCTCCTCAGCGAACACTGCCGCAAGGCGCAGGAGCAGGGCCAGCAGGATGAGCATTGGCAGCAGCCGCGCCGGGCCGCTACCATCGCCTGCTGTTGCCCAGGGACGCGGGGTCACCCGACGCATGCGGCTTTATGTCCTCCTTTTCGTCGCGGGCCTGCTGCTGAGGCCGGACCTGGCGATGCTGGTAAAACATCCCGGTCTTTACGACCCCAACGACAATTATAACCGTGCGCGTAACCTGACTGAGGGACGCGGCTTCGTCGTCGACTACAACTGGCAATACCATCAGAAACCGACGGACGTCACCCACGCTATCGATTACTGGACGTTCCTGGCTGCCCTGTGGCCGCTTTACGTTGGCAGCGAAGGCGATGGCCGCCTGCCCCTTCCGGGCCGCAGCAGTCATTCGCGTCTCTTCGGGATCGCAGAGGCATGAGCGCGTTCCCGCTTCCACGGGTCGCGAGGCGGATGCATGCGCATCTTCGCCTGCTGCTCTTGTTGACCCTGCTGGTACGCGGCGGGATGTACCTCGCCTATCCCTTACAGGTCCGGGTTGACGACAACCAGCGGGCACAACGCTACCTGATCGACAGGCTGGTGGAAGGAGACCTGCTGATCGGGAATGTCCGGTACAACACGGGGTATCCCTTTGTCATCGCCCCGTTTGCCGCTGCGGGCCAACAGTTGGGGCGGCTGGACGAACGCCTTGTCCTGCTGGTACAGGTCACGCTCACTGCCTTCATTCCCTTCCTGCTTTATGACCTTGTGCGCCGACATTACACGCGGCGTGCGGCCCTGGCAGTGGCCCTGCTGGCCCTGTTCGATCCGCATGGTCTGCAGTGGGCGCATCTGAGCCTGCCGGTCTGGCTGGTGGCATTGTGTTTCACGTTGGTCATCTGGATAGTCGACCGGGCCGCCCAAAGGGGGCTTCCCTGGCGTTCCTTGATGCTCGTCGGCGTCATCCTCGGCATCGCGGTTCTTGCGCGTCTGAATTCCGCTCCGGTGGCCGCTTTGACCGGTATGTTCCTGCTGTTTTCCCGTGGTCATTCTCTGCGCAGGCGATTGACTGCCCTGCTGGCTCTGGTCGCGGGCTGCCTGCTGATAGTTGGCGGCTATACCCTGCTTGTACACTTCCCGTCAACCGGTACCTTCCGTCTGAGTTGTGTTGGCGGAAGAAATGCTATTGAATCCATTCAGGAGGCGGGCATTCCCGTTGCAAGCGAAAACGGGAATGCCACAGCGCGATTGCTGTTGTTGAATGCCCTCCCGGCCGATTCATCGTTTGAACCCCGGTATGGCTACGACCTGTGGCAGCGTCCGGGCCCCTGGGTCTCGCAGGAGGCACAGAGCAACTTTCGGGAGCAGCCGGCGCCGAAAGAATTGCCTGGGTCATTTGATATTTTTGCTCCTCGTACGCTTGGATGGTTCCTGGGCCCATGTGAACTGGATTCGCTGTATTTTGGCGCTGCCCTGGAAGCCCTCGTCGCCCAACCCCTGAAATTTCTGCAGTCGCTTCCTGAAGAGGTATTTGAATTGCTGCACCGGGTTACCCGCTGGCACCTGCCGCACGTCGACTCGCTTGAAATCTACGAGGACAGCGACGTACCCTTCCCCTTGCAAAGGGCGAGGAGCTGGCAGGGTGGCGCCTACATGAGGAACCCGCTTTGGCCAACGCCGCTGGCCATCTATTCCCACACGCGCGACATCCTGGACCTGACAAACCTGCTCATCGTTCCTGCGCTGGTTTGGGCGCTTCTTCGCAGGCGTGTTGTCTTCGGTCAGGCAGCGTTGCTCCTCGTGTTCTGGGTGGTGTTTGTGGCCGTGATGGACTGGCGGGAAGGGCGTATCGTCGCGCCCTTGTGGCCGCTCTGGCCACTGCTGACTGGCGGCATGCTGGCAGATCTGTGGCAATGGCTCAGTGCACTGCCTGGCGCAGGGCGAGGATCCGACCGCCCGTCACGCTGACGTAAATCCAGCCCTCGGGGCTGATGGCGACGTCCAGCGGTCGTTCCGGCCAGAAACCCTTGCCGAGGTAATTCAATTTGCTCAAACTGAAACTGTTGTTGCCGGGTAGCTGCGGAATGATGACTTCTGGCGCCAGTGGTTGCCCCTCTGCGTCGAAGCGAATGACCGCGAGGGCGTAGCCGCGCAACTCGATCCTGTGCCGCGAGCCGTGCAGGGTGACCAACAGGGAATCGCGCAAATCGGGTAGCGCATCGTGGTCGTAGTACGCCAGGCCCAGAGGCGTGCTGCCCGTCGGCAGCGACAGGGCGGGCGCCCGGAAGGCCTCGCAGTCGCTTGTTGCGGGCGATACGGGCAAGCGCAGCGAGCCGCTGCACCAGGGCCAGCCATAGTGGGCGCCCGTCTGAATGCGGTTGATTTCGTCGAGGGCCTCCCCCTGCGCAGCGTCCGCGCGCCCGATGCTGTCCGTCGCCCACAGTTCGCCATTCCGCAAGGCGAGCCCGGCCGGCAGGCGCAGTCCACGGGCCAGTGTGCTGTGCCGGCTGCCATCCGGGGCGATGGCCAGAATGGAGGGCCGGTCGCCCGCTTCGCACTGGTTGCAGGGCGCGGCCAGCGACGCGTAGAGCGTGCCGTCCGGCCCGACCACCAGATCGCCGCCGGCCTGCCCTACTTGCAGGGGCAAATCGGCGACAGGGAGCCCGGGTTGTGGCGCGCCGGCTGGCAGGCGCAGGATGCCGGCGCCACTCAGGACGTACAGGGCATTGTCGTGCCAGTCCAAACCCCATGGCTGATTCAGACCCGAGAGCAGCCGCTGCGCCCTGTCCGGCAAGCGGTCGTCGTCGCTGTCGTGAAAGGCCCATACTTCTCCACGCAGGGGGCTGGCGGCGTAAAGCGTGCCGTCGGGCCCAACCGCCAGCGACACCAGCGACAGGGCTTCATTGCGGGGCGACTGGTAAACCAGTTCCGCGCAGAATCTCTCACCATCGATCCAAGGCGGGTCCAAAAAGGTTGGACGGTCGTCGCAATATAGTCGGGTCGTGTCCTCGCCCCGCACGGCCAGGGCCGCAAGCAGCAGCGTCGCCAGCACCAGGGCCGGCAAAAACTGCCCAAGGTTAGGATTTGCTGAATGTCCGCGACGGCGCTGCACGAAACCTCCGATTGACGCTACAATGACATTTTACACGGCTGCCGCGCAAATCACTGTGGCGCCATTCGAGACGGGAAGGGTATGACGTCGACTGCCTCGCTACGTTTAACTCTGCTCTGCCTGTTGCTGGTGACGGGTTGCAGCGCCCTGCCCGGACTGGGCGTACTGACGGGCCAGGAATCCGGCGAAGGCGAGGCCTTGCTCGCCCTTGAAGTCGTCGACCTCGTCATGGCGGACAAGAGCGGCGCGACGGACCCCTCGCTGATCTCGGCGGCCGACCGCATCGAGGCCGCGACCGTCGGCGTGGACATTGTCGAGATTCGCCGCAGCCTGAGCGAGGATGCCTTCGTCGTCAACCTGCTCTTTGTGCCCAACAGCGCCCCCGATACCCAGTCGCCGGCAGGTCAGGTCGATTACTACACGGCCATTCAACGCGCCATCGAGTTGACCTGGCGCGGCACGGTCGCGGAAAGCGTGGGCAGCGGTTTGCTGCGGGTCAATCTGATTTCGCCGTGGAACATTTCCACCCTGGACAGCGGGGCCGGCTTCGCCGGCGTGGTCTTCCTGATCTCCGAGATCGAGCGTCAGGATGCGCTGACTTATCTGGAGGGCCCGCGCGACCTGCTGGACTTCTTCGACCTGATTGCAGAAGGTACGCTGCATTACGAGAGTCCCGAAGGGGGTCTGCTGTACAACGGGGAGCCCAACCACCCCCTGTTCCTGCTGGACGCGGCTGGCCAGAGCGGACAATGAGCGCGAGGAGGTCGGCCCGATGACCGAAATCCGTCGATACGAACCGGCGCGCGAACGAGAGATCCTGCAACGTGGGCGTTTCGCATGGGAGAGTGAGGAAACGCTGGTTGACGAGCGGCGCCGGCCGCGCCGCCGCATCCGACGCTTCTTCATGGAACACATTGTACGCAACCTGTTTTTATTGCTCGTCATCGTCGCGCTGGTGGATGCCGGCTTCATGCGGGGTCTGATCAACTTCCTGAACAGTGTGATGCCCACTGTCTTTCGGTTGTTTTTTCGAGTGGCTTCCATACTCGGTTTTTACATACTGATTTTCTGGTTTCTGGGGCGCGCCAAAACCTACGTCATCTGGCCGGGCTCGGAAGCCGAGGGCATCAGCTTCGAGGACTATCGCGGCCAGCCGGAACTGCTGGAGCAGGCGCGGCAAATCGTGACCCTGTTGCGCGGCGTGCGCGCCTTTGAGGAAGCGGGCGGTGAACCGCTCAACGGGCTGCTGCTGGAAGGACCGCCCGGAACGGGCAAGACCTGGCTGGGAAAAGCCATCAGCACCGAGGCGGGGGTCCCCTTTTTCTATATCGATGGTTCGAGCATGACGTCGATGTTCATTGGCATCGCTCCACTGAAGGTAATGGGCCTCTATCGCAAGGCGCGCCGGGCGGCGAAGAATTACGGCGCCGCAATCATCTTCATCGACGAAATCGACGCGGTCGGCTCGCGCGGCGGTGTGGCGCGCAAGCGCGAAGAGTTTCGCGACGGCGCGCCCTTCACGCGCCTGCCCATTTTTATGGGAATGGGCGGGGCCAACATTGGGCTGCTGAGCACCCTGCTGGTGGAGTTGAGCGGCTTCAGCCAGGAACACGGCTGGTGGGCGCGCAAAAAGAAGTGGTGGTATCGCAATATACTGCGCAAACCCTTCCCTCGGCCGCCGCGCCATGTGCTGACAATCGGGGCCACCAACCGGATCCACGCGCTTGATGATGCGCTGCTACGGCCCGGACGACTTGACAAGAAGATTCGCGTGGACGTGCCGGACCTGGAAGGCCGGCGGGAGATTCTTGACTATTACTTGTCAAAAATTGCCCATGACGACACGATGGATGCCATGACCCTGGCTGTCGAGACGCCGTTCTATTCTCCGGCAGACCTCAAATACGTCCTCAACGAGGCCTTGCGTTACGCGCTGTTCGACGGGCGTACGGCCATGAACTACCGGGACTTTGCGCGCGCCCAGCCCGAGCATGAAATGGGCTTGAGGAAGCGCATCACCAATCTTACGTACAAGACCAAACGTCGGTTGGCCGCGCATGAGGCCGCGCACGCCATCGCCGTTCGTCTTTACCGACCGGACTGGCGCATCTCGCGCATCACGATCATTCGCCAGGGTGAAGCGCTGGGTCACGTGTCATACACGCCGGCGACCGAAAACTACGAGTACATCAGCACGGAAGAGGCCTTGCAGAATCGCCTGCGTATCGCGGTCGCGGGCAAGGCCGGTGAGATGGAATACGGCGGCGAGCATGAGCAGACTCTGGGCGTTGGCGGTGACTTTCGCAACATTCGTTTCGTCCTGCAGAGGATGGCCGGCGCCGGTATGTTTGGGCCACTTGGCATCGCCGAGGAGCCGGAGACAGTGCGTGAAGTGCGCCAGTTGATGGAGGAGACCTTCCTGCATGCGCTGGACGAGGTGCGCACGGATTTGCGGCTCCACCGGGAGATGGGGGAAGCCCTGATCGAGGAATTGCTGGAGAAAGAAGAACTCCTGGCAAGCGACGCAGAGGCTTTCTTTGACCGCTACGGTCTGCACACGCCGAAGCCGGAAATCGGTGAGGCGCTGCAGGAAAAACCCCGACAACTCGAACATTAAAGCACAATTGCATGTCAGACGGTCGGGGGCCAGCCCGGCTGGCGCCGCAGGCTACCCTCTGGCTTGCCCTTCGCGATTGACTCTTAAATCAGAATAGATAAATTGTAGTCGGAAGACTTACATTCCTCTCACAATGCCGCGTTCGGCTTCTTTGCAACCGATATCGTGAAAGGCCGATGCTCCCAGGCATGTTCGCCGTGCCCCGACAAGTCATCCCGTGCCTGCTCTGTCTGCTGCTGCTGACGCTGCCGGCCGGCGCCGCGCAGTCGCAGGAGCAGGAGCGTCTGCCGGTTCCGGGAGGGATACGCGTCGAGGGCACCACGGTGCACTGGGAGGCGGTGGACGACGCCATCGACTACTGGCTGGTGTGGAGCCCCGACGGGAGGACTGGCCCGGCAGCGTCAGGCTGGGGCCGGAGCACACGAGTTACACCATCAGCGGCCTGCCGCCGGGCGAGACCTGGCGGGTGTCGATCAAGGCGCTGGGCGACGGCGACCCCTACCTCAACAGCGGATGGAGCGAGATCCTGACCTTTGTGGTGCCGACCGCCACCCCCACCCTGACCGCCACGCCGACCCTCACGCCCACACACACGCCAACGCCCACGGCGACCGCCACCCCCACGGCGACGCCTACAGCAACCCCGCCGCCACCCCTGCCCGCCCCTGACGGCGTGAGCGTGACCGGCAACACCGT
>DAOUIB010000232.1:0-6336 GCA_034428275.1 Anaerolineae bacterium | reverse complement strand
GCTGAACCACATTTCTTCCGGCACTTGTTGCCGATGAAAGCTGCGAATGTTGTCATGGGCAGTTTCGATGGCCGCGACCACCTCATCGCTGACCGACTCCCTGGCGGCATCGAAATCTTCATCGGAGGCGCGCAACAGGCTGGCGTCGAATTCGGCACAATCCCAACGACGTGCGAAAGAGACCAGGGCATCATCGCCATTCGCTCGCACCTGATCGACGACTTCCTGCACCATTGGCAAGAGGCTGCGGATATCAGTCTCCGCCCGTCGCATGAGCAGGCGTCGTTCATCGGGAGAGAGCAGCGCCAGTTCACGGTACTGAATCATAGGGCTGCCTCCCTGCCCAGAGCCCTTGACCGTCGATGCTGTCCATCCCAGCGGATGTCCGGCAACAGCAAACCGGCCCGCGCCTCAATTCGCCGCCGGTGTGGCAACAGGTCTTTCAGCATCATCCTGATTTCCCGTCGGGGCGACCCTGACGGCCGGTAACCCAGCAACGGCAATTTCTCACGGTCCGGCTCGTACTCATGCTTCGCGGCTTCGAGACGGGGATTTTCAATCGTCATGATGTCCAGTTCCATGCCCTCGTCCGCAGCGACCTGCCTCACCATGGACGCAATCTCTCCAATTGTGTAGCAGGCGTCGAACTGGTTGATGACGCGATAGTCGCCGGCTTCCGGCGGACTGTCAATGACGAGGGTCAGACATTGCATGACGTCACGCAGCGGCAAAAAGCCTCGCTTCTGCCCGCCACCGCCGTAGGGCGTAAGGGGATGCCCGATGACGGCCTGGCAACAAAAGCGGTTGACCACCGTGCCGAAACACTGGTCGAAGTCCAGCCGGGTCATGAGCCGCGGGTCCTCCACCTGACAATCGATGCCCGTGCCGTAAACCACCCCTTGCATAATGTCGGTCGCGCGCAGACCCCAGAGCCGGCAGGCGAACATGGTGTTGTTGGAATCGTGCACCTTGCTCCAGTGATAAAAGCTGCCCGCCTGCCGCGGAAAGGGCAGACGGTCGCGCCGCCCGCGGAATTCGGGCTCAAAGAACCCTTCAGGTATGGGCATGGCCGGTGTGCCATATTCGCCCATTGTGCCCAGCTTGACCAGATGCGCGTCCGGACATACTTCATGCATGGCCCAGAGCAGGTTTAGTGTGCCGATGACGTTGTTGTGCTGCGTGAAACTGCTGTGCGCCTGATCGATCATGGACCAGGCAGCCGACGGGATTTCCGCCAGATGCACGACGGTGTCGGGCTGAAACTCCTCCAGAAAGGCGCGCAGCGTCGCGTAGTCCAGCATGTTTCCCCTGCGCAAGTCGGTTTTCTGGCGAAAGTGTTCAGCCAGCGCCGCCCTTCGCTCCTGCGGCGAGGCGATCGGGATGGCGCTACAGGCGCCGAGTTCCGCAACCTGCTCGCGGCGTAGCATGGCATCCAGACCGGCAATAACGTGGCCGCGTTGAAGCAAGTGTTGTGTGAGCGGCCAACCCAGATAGCCGTCATGGCCGGCGATGAATATCCTGCGTTCAGGCATGTACCATGGCAGGTTCTGGCCGGAAGCTGCCCAGGTAACCCTGCACAGCCAGCAATTCGGCATTGAGGATGCTGCAACCGGCAGCGCCTCGAATCGTGTTGTGGGTCAGGGCTGCGAAACGATAGCCAAGGATCGGGCACTCGCGCAAACGGCCCACCGAAGTGGACATTCCCTTGCCGGCCATACGGTCCAGGCGAATCTGCGGTCGATCGACCTCGGTGAAGACCTGCAGCGGCCTCTCCGGCGCAGATGGCAGACCGGGCACTGGCTGCGGCCCGCGAAAGTCTCGCCACGCCGCATGGATGTCGTCCAGTGCGGGCGCTTCGGCAAGTTCCAGCGAAATGTTCACCAGATGCCCGTCGATGACCGGCACGCGCGTGCAGGTTGCGGCAGCAATGGCCGGCAACCATTCCACTCCGCCGTCGCTGAGTTCGCCCAGCATCTTGAGCGGTTCGCTCTCCATTTTGCCTTCGTCACCACTGACCCAGGGGATGACGTTGTCAATGATGTCCATGGAGGCCACGCCCGGATACCCTGCGCCGCTGATGGCCTGTTCACTGACCATGTGGACCCTGCGAATGCCGAAGCGACGCAGCGGCGCCAGCGACATCACCACCGGCATGCTGGTGCAATTGGAATTGGCGATGACAGCCCCGCTGTGAAAGCCGCGCGCTTCCCTTTGCAGGTCAATGAGGCGAATGTGGTCGGCGTTGGCTTCCGGCAGCAGCAAGGGGACGTCGACCTGCATGCGGTTGGCAGATGCATTCGTGCAGACGACGTGTCCTGCCGCCGCCAGATCGAATTCGAGTTCCCGGGCGGCCGCCGTGGGCAGCGCGGAAAAGACAAGCGTTGACTGCAAGGGCGAGTCGCCGGATTTCACTTGCAGGTCGGAGATTGATTCAGGTGGCCTGCCTGCCAGATGCCAGCGCACGACGTCGCCATACAGATGGCCGGCACTGGAAGAGCCGGTCAGCTCGGCGACCTCAAACCAGGGATGGTCTTCGAGCAGTTGCAGGAATCGTTGGCCGACCGCGCCCGTGGCGCCGAGAACGGCGACAGGAAGTTTCTGCATGCCAGTGTCCCTAAATGCCGACCAGTTGCATGCCCGTACGAACCGCCGGATAGGAGCCCAGCGACTTCACAAACGAAGCCCGTTGCAGGAGACCTGCCATCATCTCCTGTACGTGGGGTTCCTGCCAATGGCCCTCGAAATCCAGGTAAAAGACCGGCTCCCAGGGTCGATTCGGGCGCGGACGGGATTCGATTTTCGTCAGATTGATGTCGCGCCTGGCGAATTCCCCAAGACAATCGTAAAGCGCGGCGGGACGCTGCCTCGTCGCAAAGACGATTGACGTCTTGTTGTACTCGCCCATGGGGGGATCATCATGGCCCAACAGGAAAAAACGGGTGTAGTTGAAGTCAATGTCCTCAATATTGCTTTCCAGCAGTTCCAGGCCATAAAGCTCGCCGGCCAGCCCGGAGGCGATGGCAGCAGTGCCCTCTTCCGGCTCTTCGGCCAGGTCCTTCGCCGAACCCGCGGTGTCATACCAGGGGACCGGGACCAGATTGTGGCGCCGCAAATAGTGATCGCACTGCGCCAGGGCATGCGGGTGCGAGCGCACGCGCTTCAGATCATCAATCTTGCTGCCTGGCGCCGCCAGCAAGGCGTGACGGACATGCAGGACGACGTCCGCCTGGATGCGGAAATCCGAGTCCATCAGCAACTCGTAGGCCTGGGTAACGGCGCCGGCCTGCACGTTTTCGACGGGCAGCAGGCCATAGACCACGTCGCGATTGCGACGAATGGCGGAGAACACGTCCTCAAGATCGCGGCAAGGGAATACTTCGGCCTGGTCGCCAAAATGCTGGCGGATGGCCAGGTCCGAATTGGCACCCTCTATGCCCTGAAACGCGACTTTTGCTTTCATCGGTCACTTGCCCCTGACGGCGCGACATCCTAGCATAGCCTTGCCTGACGGTCAACCTGGGCCGGCCCGGCGGAGGGCTGGCGCCAGGCTATACTTTGCGGGTCGTGAGTCAATTGAAGGGGCAGCTCATGAGCGACAAGGTCCTTGCGGCCGCGCCAATTCTGGACCGCTTTCGCCTGGACGGCCGCGTGGCGCTGGTCACTGGCGCCGGTCAGGGTATCGGAAGGGGTTACGCCCACGCTCTCGGCGAAGCCGGCGCCGCCGTGGCCGTCGTGGATCTGGACGGGGAACTGGCCGCGCAGGTCGTCGACGAACTGGCGGACAAGAACATTGACGCCCTGGCCATCAGCGCCGACGTCACTGTCGAAGAAGACATCCGGCGAATGGTCGACGCAGCGCTGGAGCGCTGGGGCCGGCTCACGATAGCCGTTAACAACGCGGGCATGGCGGACTGGACCGCCGCCGAGGACGTGAGCGAGGAAAACTGGGACAAGATCAATGACCTGAACCTCAAGGGAGTCTTTCGTTGCGCCCAGGCCGAGGCCCGCGTCATGCTGGAGGCCGGCTACGGCAAGATCATCAACACGGCCTCGATGTCCGCCAGCGTCGTCAACACGCCGCAGAAGCAGGCCGTCTACAACACCACCAAGGCCGGCGTGTTGCATTTGACGCGCTCCCTGGCCGCCGAATGGGCGCCCCGCGGCGTCCGCGTCAACAGCATCAGCCCGGGCTACACGCGCACGAAACTGGTCGAAGACCTGCTCTACACGCCCCTCGGGCAGGAATATGCACCCACGTGGATGGCGTTGACCCCGATGGGCCGCATGTGTGAAGTGCCGGACCTGCAGGGCGCAGTCGTCTACCTTGCTGCACCCGCCTCGGACTTCATGACCGGCCATGACCTGGTCGTCGACGGCGGCTATTGTTGCTGGTAAGCGTTTGCGAAAGGAACAGCGATGGGTCTGCCCCTCGTACTGAGCACCAATTTGGTCCCGGATGACGTCATTGAGCCTGTCCTGGGCCTGGCAGAGGTCCTGCAGGGACCGGGAGGCGGCCTGACGATGCCGCGCGAGGTAGTCCTGGAACTGGCCCCGCAACTGTGCGCCATTGTCAACCAGGGCGAGCTGCTGATCGACGATGAGTTGCTGGACGCGGGCCCCGGCATCCGGGTCATCGCCAACGTCGCCGCCGGTTACAACAACATGGACCCTGACCATTTGAGCGAGCGCGGCGTATGGGGTTGCAACACGCCCGACGCCTTCTACGAATCGACCGCGGATTTTACGATGGGGATGATCCTCGCCGCCCTTCGCATGCTGGCCCTGGGCGATCGCTACGTCCGTGCCGGCCGGTGGAAACGCTTTGAGCCGGGCGTCTGGGACGGACTTTTGCTGCGCGACAAGGTGCTTGGCATCGTCGGCTACGGACGCACGGGAGCGGCGGTCGCAAGGCGCGCGCGGGCCTTTGGCATGCGCATCCTGTACACGCGCCGCAGCGTTTGCGACGATCCGGAGTACCGCAGCCTTGAAGACCTGCTGGCCGAAGCGGACGTCGTCTCGCTTCACACACCATTGACTGAGGAAACGCAGCACTTGCTAAATGCGGAGCGCCTGCGCTCCATGAAACGCGGCGCCTGGCTGATCAACATGGCGCGCGGCCCGGTCGTGGACGAAGGGGCGTTGGTCCAGGCCTTGCAGTCCGGACATCTGGCCGGCGCCGCGCTGGATGTCTTCGAACGTGAGCCGCTGGTTCACCCCGCCCTGATTTCGATGGACAACGTGGTGCTTGCGCCGCACGTCGGGGGCGGCACGCAGGAAGCCCGCTATCTCTCGCGCCGTCAATGTTTTGAAAACGTCGCACAGGTGCTGCGGGGTGGGCGGCCGATCACACCAATAAATGAAGTCCGGTTATCCTGAATCGTAACGCCTGAATCCCGGTTCCTCGCCAGGGACCGGCGAATTGGCGAAGGTGCCGCGGGCGCGCACGGCGGCTTCGCCACCGAATGCTTCCACCTTCGCGCGCTGGTCCGCGCGCGCCTGGGCGTCGACCGCTTCCGGGTCCAGCATGGACCGCAAACGCGCTTCACGTTCCTCGAGCACCTGGCCGTAACCCGCTTTGCCCGCCAGATCGCTGACTTCCCGGGGGTCGTCGATCAGATCGAAGAGTTGCGGCGGCCCGTTGACATAGTGCACGAACTTGTAGCGCAAGTCGCGCAGCATGAAGTAACCGTGTCGGGTGCCGACCGTGTGGTACTCGGAAAGCACGCTGCGGTCCTGGTCCGGTTTCTGCATCAGCGACCAAAGGGACTGTCCCGGCAGCCGGGCCGACCAGTCGTCAGGGCGAGCGTCGACGGCTTCCAGAATCGTGGGCGCCATATCAAGCAGCGAGACCGGCGTTTGCACCACGTGTCCCGCGGGCACGTCCGGCCCGGCCAGGATGAGCGGGATGGCGGCGGACTCTTCATACATGGTGAATTTCCCGTAAAGGCCGCGGGCGCCAAGGCTCTCGCCGTGGTCCGTACTGTAGACGACGCGGGTGCTGTCATTCAAACCGAGCTCATCCAGGGCGGAAACCACCGCTCCGACGTTGGCGTCCACGTATTCGCAAACGGCGTAATAGGTCGCCAGCAAATATCGCAGCGTCTCCTCGTCGAAGGCAGGTTCAAGATTGAAGAAGCGTCGCACATTGTCCAGTACCGGATGCCGCGGCCAGTCCGCCTCTTGCCACTGCGGTGGCAAGGGCAGAGACCGGGGGTCCTGCCTGGCGAAGAATTCCGGCGGCGCGATAAAGGGCGGATGGGGACACACCAGCGACAGAAAGAGCACCCAGGGCCTGTCATCACCGGCATGTTGCTCCAGCCAGTGCAACGCGTGAGC
>DAOUIB010000231.1:0-3287 GCA_034428275.1 Anaerolineae bacterium | reverse complement strand
GGGGAGGGGCATCGTCAGCGTAACGATGACGCTGCCCCTGCTGGGCCTGGCGGTCTTCGCCATTCTGGCCGGTTTCCTCGGTGTGCCCGAGGACTTTCCGCTCTTTGGTGCGCTCTTTTCGCCCGAGGCGGTGGGCGGCAACCGTTTCCACCATTTCGTCATCGAGACGCTGCCGCACAACAGCGCCACGGAATTCTTCACCGCGGTGCCTGACATGCAGGTGTCGGCGCCGCCCTTCATGCTGGTGCCGGTGGCGACCTCCTTCATCGTGGCGCTGGGCGGGTTGTATCTGGGGCACCGCATGTACTGGCGCCGGCCCCTGCGCGCCGGTGAAACGGACCCGCTGGTCCGCGTGCTGGGCGCGGAAGTGCACGAAACGCTGCGCCGCAAGTACTACCTCGATGAACTCTACGAGCGGATTTTCGTCAGGCCCTCCTTCTGGTTCGCCCACCGGGCGGTCGACGAATTCCTCGATCGCGGCCTGATCGACGGCATCCTGCACCTGGTGGGGCGCGTCTTCACCTGGATCGGCGACCTGCTCAAGGTGCTTAACTCCTGGTTGATCGACGGGGTGGGCGACGGCATTCCGGAGGGCATCGTCGCCCTCGGCCTGCGGCTGCGGCACCTGCAGACCGGGAGGGTGCAGCAGTACCTTTTGTACATCGCGATCGCCGCGATATTGATCGGCATCGTCTTCGCCGCGTCGGCCGGCGCCATGGTGACGGCCGGATGACGTGGAGACTGGACTGGCATGATTGACTCCGTCTTCGGCCTGGACCTGCTGTCGGCGCTGGTGGTGTTGCCGGCGCTGGCGGCCCTGCTGCTGCTGGTCCTGCCGCAACAGAAGCGCCTGATCCGCTGGGTGGCGCTGGTGCTCGGCCTGGGCCTGGCGGCGCTGGCCGTCCTGGCCTTCCGCCATTACCAGCTCGCTGATGCGGGCGCCGGCTACGCGCTGGAGCAGAGCACGCCCTGGTTCGAGTTGCTGGGCGCTTCCTGGCACGTCGGCATCGACGGCATCAGCGCGGTGCTGGTGCTGCTGACCGGCATCCTGACTCCCCTGGCGATTCTCGTGAGCTGGGAGATTGAAGACCGCGTCAACATGCACATGGCGCTGTTGCTCTTTTTCCAGACCGGCCTGATGGGCGTCTTCGTGACGCTGGATCTGCTGACCTTCTTCCTCTTCTGGGAACTCAGCCTGGTGCCGATGTACTTCCTCATCAACCAGTGGGGCGGTCCCGGACGGCAGTACGCTTCGGTCAAGTTCATGATCTACTCCCTCGGCGGGTCGCTGGGCTTTCTGCTGGCCACGCAACTGGTGGGCTGGGCCGTGTCGGCGCAGCTGGGCGCGCCGAGCTTCGACATGGTGACCCTGACGGAGACCTGGCCGGTACTGGCCAACACGGTCGGCGCCACCTTCCTCGGCATCCCGATCGAGACGGTCAAGGGCTTCGCCTTCATCGGTTTCTTCGTGGCCTTCGCCATCAAGGTGCCGGTCTGGCCCTTCCACACCTGGTTGCCGGACGCGCACAGCGAGGCGCCGACCGCCGGATCGATGCTGCTGGCGGGGGCGATGCTCAAGCTGGGCGCCTACGGTTTCCTGCGCCTGGTCATCCCGCTCTTCCCGGACGTGTGGGTGGCGGAAATTCAGCTCCTGGGATTGCCGGCCACGAACGCGGCCACGCTCTTCGCCGTGCTGGCCATGCTGGGCGTGGTGCTGGGGGCCTTCGCGGCTTTCGCGCAGAACGACATCAAACGCCTGGTGGCCTACAGCTCGGTCAACCACATGGGCTTTGTCGTGCTGGGGCTGGCGGTCGCCGCCCAGGCCTGGGGCGAGCAGTTCATCGCGGGCGGCACGGAGCGCCTGCAGGACGCGATCCTGGCGACCAACGGCGCCGTGTTGCAAATGTTCAATCACGGTCTCAGTGCGGCCGGCATGTTTCTGCTGGCCGGGGCCATCTATCACAAGACCCATACGCGCGACCTGACGCAATATGGCGGCTTCTGGGTGAAGGCGCCGATTTATGGCGGCATCTTCCTCTTCACCAGTATGGCCAGCCTGGGCCTGCCGGGTCTCAACGGCTTCGTCGGCGAATTCCTCATTGTTCGCGGCTCCTGGCCGGTCTTCACCCTGCTGACGGCGCTGGCGATGATCGGCCTGCTTTTCACCGGGGCCTACATTTTGAAGGGAATTCGCAGCGTGTTGCACGGTCCCTTCAACATGCGCTGGCGCGACACGCAACTGGAAATTGAGACGCGCGAGGTGCTGGCGATCGCGCCGCTGCTGGTGCTGATGCTGGTCACCGGCGTGTGGCCGAACTGGATCCTGCCCGTCATCAACGAGTCGGTGACGCGGCTGCTTGGAGGCCTGGCTGGATGAGCGAACTTGTACTCCCGGTCCTGAGTCTCATCGTCTTCATACCGATTGTGGCGGCCGTCATCATCCTGTTCCTGAACGGCGAGCAGCGCGATCTGGTGCGCGGGGTGGCCGTGGCCGCGGCGCTGGCGGTGATGCTGCTCTCGCTGGCGGTCTACGTCGGTTACAACGCCCAGGTGGCGGAGGTCACCGTCAACCAGGACGCCCTGCTGGCGAGCGGCAGCCCGATGGCCGCCACGCAGATGTTCGCCGAGGGCCTGGCCTACGAGGAACATTACGAGTGGGTGCCGTCGCTGGGCATCGGCTATCACGTCGGCGTGGACGGGCTGAGCGCGCCCATGGTGCTGCTCACCGGCATGGTGGCGCTGGCCGGCGTGCTGGTCTCCTGGCGCATCGACGACCGCACCCGCGAATTCATGGCTTTCTTCCTGCTGCTGGTGGCGGGCGTCTTCGGCGTTTTCGTGTCGCTGGACATGTTTACGCTGTTCTTCTTCTACGAACTGGCCATCTTCCCCATGTATCTGTTGATTGCGACCTGGGGTTGGGTGGAACTGCGTCAGTACGCGTCCATGAAACTGACGCTTTACATCCTTGTGGGATCGGTGGTGGCGCTGGTGGGCGTGATCGCCATGGTGCTGGTGGCGGACGGCTTTTTCCGCACGGCGGGTGGCGCGGCTGTGCTGCAGCAGGCCATCGTGGCCGGCATCGTTTCGCCCGCTTCAACCTCCTTCAGCTTCGACATGGTCAACCTGACGCTGGCGGCCGAGGCGGGCGCCTTCGACGTGCCGGGCTACGGCGGCGTCGAGACCCTGACCTTCGCCAGGTTGTGGTTCCCCTTCATATTCATCGGCTTCGGCGTGCTGGCGGGCGTTTTCCCCTTCCACAACTGGAGCCCGGACGGTCACGTGGCCGC
>DAOUIB010000230.1:0-1779 GCA_034428275.1 Anaerolineae bacterium | reverse complement strand
AAAGGAGCGTATGTCAATGCGGCGGATGATCAGCATGACCCACTCGCCTCAGTCCGCTGCCGCCGGTTCCGGCCATTCGCCCTCGACCTCCAGCTGCAGGCCGCCGAAGCGCCGCGCCAGCCAGTTGTAGATCAGCGCCCACAGCGGCCAGGCGAACAAGGTGTGTGCAACAAGCAAGGGGTGGGCGGGGAGAGGCATCGTCCACTCCGTGAACTGCGTCGCTGGCGAAATCCTGCTTATGTTTATGGCATTCACGTCTGGCGACAACTGTAGCAGGGGCTGCACATTGAAAAGTTCCATAAGCGGGGGAGCAACAACATATCGATACAGCAGGAACGCCAGCCCGAATAGAAATCCGGTGCGTAGCGCCGAAAACGGCCGAATCTGAAGCAACCTGAATCCTGGTCCGGGAGCCCCGCCAGGCTTGTCTTGACAGAAGCGCACACTGATTCCGCCAGAAATGGCCGTTATCCGGTTACAGGACCAGACGATCACCCATGTGGCAACGTAGCCTGCAAGGGCCTGGATCAGCACAGTCAGGACAAGGGGGAAGAACTCGATTCTGCTCAAATTGGCAGAGATTAGCGTGCCGGTAGCCAGCCAGGCCGATGTGGAAATCTCAATGGACGTCTCGAATACGGCGAAAACGACCGCAACCATTGCGACGATTAGCGAAACACGGGACTGGCTCAAGCGAGTTACGGTGAGACTGACCTTGTCTGAAAGCACGTCGAGCTTCAAACCACCAGCCAGATGCACGGCCGGAATGATGAGCAATCCCAAAAGCAACACAGACAATACGGGCAACAAGTAATCGGCAGCGAACAAAAGGAATTTGGAGGAAAGCAGGAAAGTCTCAACCATTGTCATCTCCCGCAACGGCCCGCCACGAGTAATCACTGCCATGTTTTCGAAAGGGGCAAGTCTGTAAAACGTCAAATGCAGCAGGGAAACGGCCAGCGTCGCCGGCAGTGCCGTGCGCAGAAACGAGCGCGTGTCAATGCGGCGAATGATCAGCATGACCCGCTCGCCCCGGGCTACTTCCGCCGACAGCGCCCCGCGCACAAGGGATCGAAAGTCTATCCGGCGAATGGTCAACAATACCCACCCACCCCGGGCCGCCTTCACCGTCGCCGGTCTCTCGCAATCCACCATCAGGCCTCCCCCGCGCGGCGCCAGGCGATTGAAGAGCAACAGCGCCAGCGGCCACCTGAGGATGGACAACAGCATGACCGGCGTCGCTTCCCGTTCCAGGACGCCAACCAGCAGGACCGGCAACAGGACGAGCGCTGCCAGCAGGGCGACTGCGACTCGCCGCGTGCGGGGCAGGTAGATCCCTGTCAGACGCGCCGTAACGCCTGAGGTTCGACATTCCCGCTCCACGCGCGCAGCCCGCAGGCGCAGCGCAAAATCGCCACCTGACCTGGCGAGCAAACTGTACAGGTTCGCGCCCAGCCACAGCAGCAGGCCACCGGCGAAGGTCGATTTGATCAGCAGCAATGCTCCCTGCACCAGATACATCTGCAGGATCAGACTTTCGCTGATTTGCGGCCATGCGAACCAAAAGATAAACGTGAGAAAAAGACGGGTCTGTTCGCTGCCCTCCAGCAAACGAAACGCGAGGTTTAGATACAGTAGCGGAGAGACCTGGCTGCCCCTCAGTTCGCCCTGGGTGGGCAACAACAGAAGCGCGAGGCCCAGCAGCGCCGGGACGCCGGCCAGCAGCAGTCCCGCCCCCCAGGCGCGCTTCGGCCCGATGCGCAGCAAACGTAGAGAACG
>DAOUIB010000229.1:0-2395 GCA_034428275.1 Anaerolineae bacterium | reverse complement strand
TTTATGCTGGCGCTGGTTTATCCCCGGAACGGTTTATCCTCGCTTCGGCGAAGAAGCGGGGGCGAAGTGGAGGGGGCCAGGGCGTCAGTGCTTGTCCCTGGAGCGGCGAAGCGGAAGGGGCGAAGAAGCGGGGGTTTATGCTGGAACCGGCGAAGGTTCCAGTGCGAAGCGCCGGGGATTTATGCTGGCGGCGGTTTATCCCTGGAGCGGCGAAGCGGAAGGGACCAAGCCGTCAGTGCGAAGCGGAGACTTGCATGGGTCGCTGGTTTATCCCCGGAACGGCGAAGTGGAGGGGGCCAGGGCGTCAGTGCTTGTCCCTGGAGTGACGAAGCGGAGACTTGCATGGGTCGCTGGCCGGGCAAGACCGTCATCGGCCTGACGGGCAACATCGCGGTCGGCAAGAGCCAGGTGCTGGGGCAGCTGGAGTCCCTGGGCGCCGGCGTCATCGATGCCGACCGCGTCGCGCGCGAGGTGCTGGAGCCGGGGGGCGCGGCCCTCGCGGCGGTCGTCGCTGAATTCGGCGAGGCGCTGCTGGACGGCCAGGGGCGCCTCGACCGCGCGGCCCTGGGGCGCGTCGTCTTCAGCGACGCGGCGGCGCTGGCCCGCCTGGAGGCCCTGACCCACCCCGTCATCCGGCGCCGCATTGACGCGCTGGTCATGGCAGCGCCGCAAGCGCTGCTGGTCATCGAGGCCATCAAGCTGCTGGAGGGCGACCTGGCGGAGGCCGTCGACGCGGTCTGGGTGGTGGACGCCGCGCCGGAGACGCAACTGGCGCGGTTGACGGGACAGCGCGGCATGAGCCCCGCCGACGCCCGTCAGCGCCTGCAGGCGCAGAACCCCCAGGCGGACAAACTGGCGCGCGCCGACCTCGTCATCCGCAACGATGGCTCGCTGGCGGCCTTGCAGGAGCGGGTGCGGGCGGCCTGGGAATCGCTGACAGGCGGGCTCAGTGGGCGTGCTCGTTGACCTGCAGGAGCAGGCCGTCCGGGTCCCGCAGCAGCAGCGAACGGCCGAAGGGCTCCTGGCGGATGCCGCGCGCGGGCGCGATGCCCTGCGCTTCGAGGCGCTCCACGAGGGCTTCCAGCGGCCCGTCGCTTACGAGGGCCAGCGCCACCCGGTCGGTCTCCTGCAGCGGCGGCAGGGGGTCCAGCACGTGCAGGCCCAGCGAGGCGTCGCCGGCCTTCAGCGAGGACCATACGCCGTCGCGCTGCAGATAGTCCGCCTGCAGGCCCAGCGCCAGGTAGAAATCCAGCGAGCGGGCCATCTCCCGCACGTATACGATCGGCATCAGCTTCAGCATGTTGTGAATCCCGTGATCATTCGCCATCAATCGCAGTGTAGCACGCCGGCGCCGGGCGAGACCCGTCCATGAGCGCCTCGACGCGGCATCTGGCCGGTTTTCTGCTGGCGGCGCTGGTGCTGGCCCTGGCCCTGCAACTGGCGCTGGTACCTGTCCCCTTCGGCCTGCAACCGGCCGCGCCCCCGGCCCGGCCCCCGGCAGCCGTCGGAGCCGGGGGTCTGGCGCGCGCCCACGCTGTCAGCGGCGACTACTGGACGGCGTATTTCAGCATTCCCTCCCCTCTGCAACGCCATGCCGCGACGCCAGACGGCAGGGGCATCGACGCGGCGCTGGCGGCGGCCATCGACGCGGCGCAGGTCTCGCTGGATGTCGCCGCCTTCGAACTGAACAATCCGCTGCTGGCCGGGGCGATCCTGGACGCGGCGGCGCGCGGTCTGCGCGTGCGCGTCGTCAGCGATGACGAGCATGGTCTGCGCGCCGCGGACGGCCTCATCGCGACACTGGCGGCGGCGGGCATCCCGGTGGTGGACGACGGCCGCAGCGCCCTGATGCACAACAAGTTCGTCATCGTCGACGGTCTCGGCGTCTGGACCGGCTCGATGAACCTGACGGTCAACGGCGCTGACCGCCACAACAACAACCTGCTCGAGCTGCGCTCGTCGGAGGCCCTGCGCCGCTATCAGGCCGAGTTCGATGAAATGTTCGACCAGGGTCGCTTCGGTCCGCGCTCGCCGCGGGGCGAGACAGCGCCATTCGAAGAAGGGACGGCGCGCATCGCCCTCTACTTCGGGCCGGAGGACGAGCCCGCGGCCGCCCTTTACGACGCGCTGGCGGAGGCGCAGGAGCGCATCCGTTTCATGGCCTTCTCCTTCACCCTGGATGACATCGGCGCGCTGCTGCTGCGCCAGACGGCGGCGGGCCTGCAGCTGCAGGGCATCTTCGAGCGCGTCGGCAGCGAGAGCGTCTGGAGCGAACTGGGGCCGCTGCACTGCGCGGGCCTGGCCATGCGCCAGGACGGCAACCCGTACCTGCTGCACCACAAGGTCTTCCTGATCGACGACGACGTGGTGGTGACGGGCTCGGCCAACTTCTCCG